>NZ_JBSSAH010000002.1:0-167450 GCF_054058415.1 Thermostichus sp. MS-CIW-38
CAAAACCGTCAGGCAAAGGACGGTGCTGAATTATCCGAACAGCACCGATTTTGGGCAGATGGATAAACTGCCCGCAAATGCAGTCCTGTTGCATCAGGGGGAAACTGAAGGAGCGATACCGCCCAACTCCCTTGAATCTGGGTTTCCCTGCCCGCTTGCCGTTACCGTCCCCCTTCAGCCAGCGGTCGAATGCTTTGTGCACTCGCTCTATGCAGTTCTGGAGGACTTGCGAATGGACTGCTCTGTACTCCGGAAACAGGGCTTTCGTGCTCACCAAGTCCCGTTTCTGGGAGTAGAAATCGGGCTTGTCTTTCAGCTCAGGCAAGTGACAGATTAAGGGACAAGCATTGATGTCACAGCGATTGTGTTCCCACCACGCAAAGCGCTCTGCCAAGCGGTAGTTGTACTGCTTGCGTAACAAGTCTAGCCACTCGCTCATCAAAGCAATCTGGCTGGGCGTAGGTCGCAAACGGTACTGGTAAGCAGTTCTCATTGAGGCAAGGGTAATCTACTGGAATGAATCCTACCCTATTGCCCCTATTGCTTCATGCGGTGGGGTTACCGTCTCGGTTTTAGGCCAGTCCATTGAAAACCAAAGTGTCCCCGCCTCTCATCCCGACCTTCACCCTGGATAGTGGTGAGTGGATAGTGACCAGCCACTAGTCACTAACAGAGGGCAGGGCTTCCCGGCGGTCTAGCTAACGCTACGCATCGCCAACAGGAGCGATGAGCAGGGGAAACGCTACAAAAAACAAACCGTGAAAAATCCCCCGGCCTCAAGGGTGAGGAGAACGTCAAACTGCCCAAAATTCCCCTGCAATTTGCAATGGCCACAAAAGGGGATCCCTAGAGCTTGCGGGAATAGAACTCAACCACCAAAAGCTCGTTGACCGGGGCGCAAATTTGCTCGCGGGGGGGCAATTCCTTGATGCGTCCGCGCAGCTTTTCTTTGTCAAACTCCAGGTAGTCCGGCAAAAACAACCCCGGATACTCCGCGTAGGCGGCCACCAGCTTGCGGGAAGATTCCTTGTTTTTTACTGTAATCACATCCCCCACTTTGCAGCCATAGCTGGGAATGGTTACCTTTTGGCCGTTAACCTCTATGTGGCCGTGGCTCACGAGCTGCCGAGCTGCCGGAATGGTTGGAGCCATGCCCAGACGAAACACGATGCAATCCAACCGCATTTCCAGCATTTGCAGCAAGGCCAAACCGGTGGATCCCTTGGAGCGCCGTGCCTTGCGCATGTAGCGGATCATCTGCCGCTCGCTCAGCCCGTAGTTGAAGCGCACCTTCTGCTTTTCTTCTAAGCGAATGGCATATTCGGATTTTTTCTTGCGCTCGGCGCCATGCATACCGGGCGGGTTGGTATTTTTGGGGCGCTTGCGCGTCAAGCCGGGCAGATCAAGTCCCCCGAAGCGACGAATAATTTTTAGGCGGGGGCCTGTGTAGCGGGACATGCGGGCATTTCTCCGAAATCAGCAAACAAAGTCAGCAAGAGATGGTCAGCTGGGGAGCAAGAGGACGAGGCACCAAAAGAATCGGCGATCTACTATATTAAGCGTTTAGTTCCTGCTTTGGACAAGGGGTCAAGGCTGTCTTTTGGGATCCCGTCTCCACCGTTGTATTCACCCTGTCAGTCGTAGTGAACCCCCAGCTGAGTGCGGATGAAAGCGCGATCTTCGCTAAGCAAGCCGTTGAGGGTGCGCCGTTCCCCCAAGATGGGATCCGGATCCAGGCCGATGGCTTCCAAGTCGGCCAGCACCATCAGCTCCACCAACTGCGGGAAGCTCACCTTGGGCTCCCATCCTAGGACTCGCTTGGCTTTTGAAGCATCCCCCAACAGCAGATCCACCTCGGTTGGGCGGTAGTAGCGGGGATCGATCTCGATCAACACTTGGTCTTTGTACAACCCCTGTTCGGCTTGGCCGGAGCCTTTCCAGGTAATCGGCAGGCCCACCAGCGCGAAGGCCCGTTCCACAAACTCGCGCACAGTGTGGGTTTCCCCAGTAGCCAGCACATAGTCATCCGGCTGGGGTTGTTGGAGCATCATCCACATCCCCTCGACGTAGTCTTTGGCGTAGCCCCAGTCCCGCTTGGCATCCAGGTTGCCCAGGTAGAGCTTGTCCTGTTTGCCGGCCACAATGCGGCTGACGGCGCGGGTGATCTTGCGGGTTACAAAGGTTTCCCCTCGCCGTGGGCTTTCGTGGTTGAACAAGATACCGTTGCAGGCGAAGAGGTTGTAGGCTTCGCGGTAGTTGACCGTCTGCCAGTAGCCGTACACCTTGGCACAGGCATAGGGGCTGCGCGGGTAGAAGGGGGTGGTTTCCTTTTGCGGGATCTCTTGCACTAGGCCGAACATCTCCGAGGAGCCTGCCTGGTAAAACTTCACCCGGATCCCGGTGCGCTGCTGGTAGTCGCGGATGGCCTCTAGAAGACGCAGCGTGCCCATGGCCACTGCATCGACGGTGTATTCCGGCGCATCAAAGCTCACCCGCACGTGGGATTGGGCCCCCAGGTTGTACACTTCCGTCGGCTGCACCTGTTCCAAAATCCTGCGCAGGGTGGTGCCATCCGTGAGATCCCCGTAGTGGAGAAACAGCCTGGCCTGGGGGTTGTGGGCATCCACGTAGATGTGGTCGATGCGGTCGGTGTTGAAGGTGCTGGCGCGGCGGATGATGCCGTGAACTTCGTAGTTTTTCTTCAACAACAGCTCGGCCAGATAGGAGCCATCCTGTCCGGTGATGCCGGTAATTAGGGCACGTTGGGTCATAGAGCTGGGGGCAAAGACTAGGAAAACACCAAAAATCAAAATGGCCTGAGGCTCAAGTCCAATGGCAAAACTCAAACCTCAAAGCGGAGACCTTGAAGCTAGAACATTATAGTGCAGCGGGACTCCTTCTCCTCAGGCAGGGCCCGCCGAGGCACATTCCTGGCCAAGGGTGTGGTCTTTCAACCGTTGCAAAGCGGCAGTCAGGGCTGTGGGCCAGGGATCCGGCTGGCGCAGTTGTCGCACTCCCTGGGGCAGGCACAGCACAGAGGCGCGGCTGGTGCGGGCAATGGCTTCCAGATCCGGCAAGGGATCCAGCAGCAGCCCTTTTTCCATAACTTTGCGCAAGAGCGGTTCGTAGCCAGGAGGCGGGGGCTCGTCAGCATGGCCCAACAAGTCTCCTTCAGGGCCGCGAAAGATCTGCTTGCGACCGGGAAGGGTGGCTTTGGCAAAGGAAGCTTTGGCCACTGGGATCCCATTGATTTCCACCAATTTGTACACCCCGTTTACGCCTTCTCCAGTTACCAGGCGGGTGCCCACCCCATAACCGCTGATGGGGGCTTGGGAGCGATGCAGGCGCTCGATCTCGTATTCGTCCAAATCCCCACTGACGAACACCGGGGCGCCTTGAGGCAAAATTTGTTTCACCCGGCGAGAGAGATCTTCCAAATCTCCCGAGTCGATGCGCACCCCGCCGATTTCCCCCTGGGATCCCAGTTGATCTGGGCTTCTGGCCGCAAAGAGCTGGGCTGCTGTGCGCGCCCCTTGGATGGGATCGTAGGTATCGATTAGAAGCGCAGCTTGGGGAAAGTAGCGCCGAAAGGATTGAAAGGCGCGGGTTTCGTCTCCCGAGAGAGCAGCAATGGCCATCACTAGGGAATGGGCCATGGTTCCTGCCGGCTTGCGCCCCAATTTCAGGGCTGCCAAGACGTTGGAGGTGGCATTGAACCCTGCCGCCAGAGCCGCCCGGGCTGCCCACAGCCCCGCCTGGGGACCAAAAGCTCGCCGGGTGCCGAACTCCAACAAAATGGCCTCATCCCCTGCTGCATCTCGCATACGGGCCGCCTTGGTGGCGATCAGGGTCTGGTAGTTAAAGGTGGACAGCAAGTAAGTTTCCACCAGTTGGGCTTGCCAGAGGGGGGCTTCCACCCGCAACAGGGGCTGGTTGGCGAAAATGGCGGTTCCTTCCGGCACCGCCCACACATCCCCCTCAAACCGGCAGCGGGCCAGCAGATCCCAAAAGCGCTCCGGCGCATCGGCGAAAATGCCCGTTTCCCGCAGCGCTCGCAAAGCCTCGGGGGCGAAGCTCAGTTGCTGCAGATAGTCCACTGCCTGGGTGAGCCCCATGGCGATTAGGTAGCCATAGTCGGTGGGCAGCCGCCGCACAAACAGCTCAAAGGCAGCGGGCTGAGACTCTAGCCCTTCCCCCACGTAGCAGGCGGCCATGGTGAACTGGTACAGGTCGGTTAGCAGGCCATAGTCTTGGGGCCGCAACGACGAGAAATCAGGGCTCAACATGAAAAACCTCGGGGCAGAAGCCAGTGGGGAACGGCGGGATCGAGCAGAGGGCTGTTGCGAAGGTTATAGTGAAACTTACCATAAGTAAGGCTGCTTGTAGGGATCCACCAGAAGCATCACAACCCCAAAAAACCCTAAAAATCGGCCTCGACAAGACACCAAACCCAAACTCAGCCAGAAATGCAGGCGGCCATCTGGACAAAATCTTGCCCCCAACTTATAGTGAAACCAACCATAAGTGTTACCCGTCCAACTCTATCGAGCGGGTGCAAGCCTGGTCAATCCAGCCCCCACCGGAAGAACGCCATGAATACCACTCTACAGGAGCTAACTGTTAAGGCTCCAGCGGGCCTTCCCCCCCACTTTGATCCGGAGCGGGTGGGAGAGATTTGGCGCGTGCCCTACCAACAGCGGGCAGCAGAAGCCGAGCGCTGGGCCAAGGAGCAAGGGATCCCGCCGGCAGAGGCGGATCGGGTGCGGGTGGGCTTGTTGCTCATTGATGTGCAGAACACCTTTTGCATTCCCGGCTTTGAGTTGTTTGTGGCCGGTTCCGGCGGATTGGGAGCGGTGGAAGACAATCGACGGCTTTGTCAGTTCATCTACCGCAATTTGGCTTGCCTCACCCAGATCATTGCCACTCTCGACACCCACACGGCCATGCAGATCTTCCACCCCGTCTTTTGGGTGGACGCGCAGGGAGCCCATCCTGAGCCGGCCACGGCCATTTCGGCAGCCGATATCCGCTGCGGACGCTGGCGGGTTAACCCCGCCATGGCTGCCAACCTCACCCAGGGGGATCTGACGCGGTTGCAGGTCTACGCTCTGCACTACGCCGAGCAGTTGGAGCAGGGGGGAAAATATCCCCTCATCGTCTGGCCCTACCACTCCATGCTGGGGGGGATTGGCCATGCCCTGGTGCCGGCGGTGGAGGAGGCGATTTTCTTTCACGGCATGGCCCGCTGCAGCCAGCCCAGCCTGCAGCTCAAGGGAGCCAATCCCTTGACGGAAAATTATTCCGTGCTTAGCCCGGAGGTTTTGACTGGGCCGGAAGGGGATCCCATCGACGAGAAAAATGAGCTCCTCATCCACCACCTGCTGCAGTTTGACGCCCTGATCGTGGCTGGCCAAGCCAAAAGCCACTGCGTGGCCTGGACGGTGAGCGACCTGCTGCAAGAGATCCAGGCCACGGATCCCAGCTTGGCCAAGAAAGTCTACCTTCTGGAGGACTGCACCTCGCCGGTGGTGATCCCCGGCGTTGTGGATTTCAGCGAACAGGCGGAGGCCGCCTTCGCCCGCTTTGCGGAAGCAGGAATGCACCGAGTGCGCTCCACGGATCCCATCTGGGAGTGGCCTGAGTTTCCCCGGGATCCCAGCTGACCTCCAACATCCGGTATGATGCAGCAGGATCCTCTGCTGGAGCAGCCCTGTGTACAATCGCGTTAGCGGTGCGGAGCACTCTCGCGGTAGCGGTGCGGAGCACTTTTGGGATCCCCGCCCTGAGGCCAGTTCTACCGTCTCCAGCAGCCTGCGCCCCCCCAGCGGTGCCCGGGATCTCCTGCCGCGGGAGGTACAACGGCGGGAGAAGCTGGAGGCTCAGCTTACCCAGGTTTTCCGACGCTACGGCTACCAGCGCATCATCACTCCCACCCTGGAGCGGCTGGAAACGCTGCTGGCGGGGGGATCCATCCGTGCCGAGTCGGTGCTGCAATTGCGGGATGGCGAAGGGACGATGCTGGGGCTGCGCCCCGAGTTGACCGCTTCCATTGTGCGGGCGGCAGCCACCCGTCTGGCCGGTGGGCCCTTGCCGTTGCGGCTCTACTACCACGGCAGCGTTTTTCGCAACAGCCGCCGGGAGGAGGGATCCTACAGTAGCCAGGAGTTTTTTCAGTCCGGAGTGGAGCTGATCGGGGCAGGGGGATGGCTGGCAGATGCCGAGATTCTGCTGCTGCTGGCCGATTGCATTCGCTCGATCGGCATCTCTTCTTGTGTAAACGGGACGGAGGCCGCCTGGACGCTGCTGCTGGGAGATGTCAGCCTCACCGAGAGTTTGCTCAGCGCCGTTGCCCCCACGGCTCAAGCGGCAGTGCGCCGTGCCATTGCCCAGCTCGACTACGTTTACCTGGAATCGGCCCCTCTGCCGGAAGCCGCCCGCCAGATTGGCTTGCAGATTCTGGGGCTGCGGGGCCAGCCCGGCTCAGTTCTTTCTGACCTGGCTCAGTTGCCTGTGCCGCCTGAGCGGCTGCGGGATCTGCGGCAGCTCTGCCAGGTGCTGGAGGAACATGGGGTGCGGGTGGTGCTGGATCTGAGCTTGTTGCAAACCCTGGCCTACTACACCGGCATCGTTTTTCAGGCAGTGGCAGGCGGGGAGATCATTGCTCTGGGGGGACGCTACGACCGGCTGCATGCTCTCTACAGCCCTCAGCAGGTCGAACAGCCGGGGATCGGCTTTACCCTTCTGCCGGATACGCTGCTGCGGCTCTTGCCCCCCGATCCCCAAACCGAGGAGATGGGCTGCAAACGGTTGGTGGTGCCCCTGGTGCCGGCAGGGATCCCGGCGGCGCTGGCCTTGGCCGCCCGCTGGCGAGAAGAGTGCACCGCACCGCTGACGCGAACGGAGGCGGTGGAGCTGGAATTGCTGGATCGGGCCCCTGAAGAGATCGAAGCCTATGCCCGCCAATGTCGGATCCCGGAGATCGCCTGGGTACAAGCCGACGGCAGCTACCACATCACCCACCCGGGCTAATGCTGGCAAGGTTGACCTCCCAACAGAGACGGGGCTGCACCAGTTGCAACAGGTGTTGGCGAATGCGTTCCAACTGCCGGATGGCGCTCTGCACCCCTGGCGCAAACGGCTGACGGGATCCCTGCGCCCAAAAATGCTGCTGCAAATAATCGATCAGCCACAGTTGTGCCGGCAGCTCCAAACTGGCCACCGCTCTGCCCAATTCCAATGCCTGCTGGAGAGAAGAGTGCCAGGGCCAACGTTTGAGTTCCTCAAGGAGCGACGGCGGGATCTGCTGCAGGTGCTGGTGGGCCAGCAAGGCCAAGCCGGGGCTGCCCTGGGCCAAGGCAATCAGCTCGGATCGAGAGATCCCTGCCAGATCTGGGCAACCCAACCCACTCAGCACCCGGTCGACCTCTTCTGGGCTGAGGCGGCGAAAAGGCACCATCTGGCAGCGGGACAACAGCGTCGGCAACAGCGAGGCCGCCTGGGGGGCGATGAGTATAATATGGGCTGGGCCTGGCTCCTCCAGGGTTTTCAACAAAGCATTGGCAGCGCTTTCCGCCAAGGTTTCGGCTCCCTCCAGCACCACCACCGCTCCCGTTCGCGTAAGCGGGACGGAGTCCTTTAGCGGGGCGGAGCCCTTTCGCTGGGCTCGAATCGGCTTGCGGGCACAGAAGCGGGATACCCCCTGCACCTGCTCCAGGCGAATTTGGGGCGGCGAGCGCCGTTGCAAGGTTTGCGCCTCCGGGGAGTCTGCCGCAATTAGGCGGCCTTGGTGCAGGTAGGTGGGGCTGACCCAGTGGAGATTGGGATGGTTGCCCGCCAGCAGCCAACGGCAGTGGGAGCACTTGCCGCAAGGGATCCCGGAGCTGGATTCGCACAAGAGGGCCTGGGCAAACCAACGGGCCATCAGCTTCCGCCCCACCCCTTGGGGGCCCAAGAAGCAGTAGCTGGAAGTCACCCGCCCCTTCTCCAGGGCCGCCACAAGCAGTCGTGCCGCCATCTCCTGCCCGACAATGTGCTGTGGAGGCAAGACCTTCATCCGCTTGACGGTCTCGGCGCTCGGACGGAGTTCTGGCATATCTCAGCATCCGCTGGCAGAAGCTGGCAGGAAATGTTTGCGAAAATACTGCAGCGTCTCCGGTCGCAATAACCCCCGCTCCACCAAGGGATCCCCCCAGTGGGGCGAAGATTCATCCATCGGCGGCAAGGACTCCAGCACTTCAGCAGCCAACAAGTCGGCAGCCTTGAGGAACTGATACATTTACGCTGAACACTGCTGAACATCACTGTTCAACTATGCAGCGATAGCATTCTGTTTGTTTCCAAACAGAATGGCGGTATCCCGCAAAGCTTTGAGTAGAATACCCAAAGCGCAGTTTCCGTGTCGTCTTACTACCAATTTTCTGCTTTGCTTTGGCTACCATGTTGGCAGACTCGAAAGTAAACAGAAAGATCAACTGGTAGTAATCCGTACTGAACATATTATACATTATTTTCAGTATAGTTGAGCTTATTATTGACTAGAGTCATGCTCTCCCACCGTGCGGCACCCCGACAAACGGGCAGAATACCCCCCATCCGCAAAGAACTTGAAAGTGCTATGCCTCCGGCACCCTACCGGGAACCGCACCGCTACCGCGACCGTGGTTGCCTTCAGGCCGGTACACTCGCCAATGACCGCGGTCAGCTTGCCCCCCGACTGTTGCCAGCGGCTGAGGATGTCTTGGATCTGGGGCCGATCCAGCAAGCCCGCTGCCTGCAAGTTTTGGAACAGATGCCTGGCCCAGGGGGTGAGTTCCGCCAGCAAAGGATCCGTCGGCGTGTCCTCAGGATTGGCGGGAAGCTCCCCGGCATCGGTCGCAGGTTCCTCCAGTCTCCTCGTAAGGACTGTGTTTCGCTCACGCGAACGTGCTGGCTCATCTTTGGCGGTTGAGCCAGAGAAGTTGGCTGCTCTCAACTGAGCCTGCGCTGCCTCGGCGATCAGCTTTTGCTGTTCGTAACTCACCTGCAGCAGACGGTTGCGATTCTGCTCAATCTTGAGGTTCTCCTGTAAAGTCTCCAAGCTCTGTCGGTAGGCCGCTAGCAGCTCTCGCGCATCTCGCAGTTCCACCGTCAAGTTGGCCTGCTGCTGTTGAAGGGCGCTGAGGCGGGATCCCGTGGTTTTCAGTTGTTGTTGAGCTTGCTCCAAGGCTTCTTGGCGGGCTTGCAGGGATCCCTCCAGTTGGACAATGCGCTGGTCGGCCTCGGCCCGTTCTGCCCTGAGCTGGTGGATCAGGGCTTGGCTCTGCTGCAGTTGCTCCTCCAGTTGAGCAAGGTGCGCTTCGTAGTCACGGTTGGCTGCCATCAGCCGCGCCATTTCCGCTTGCAGTTGTTGTAGCTGCGCCTGTAAGCTTTCCACCTGCTCTGGGGGAACATAGCCGGAAAGCCGCGCCATTTGGGCCTCGTGCTCTTGCTGTAGCTGGGCGTAGCGCTCTTGCCACATCTGCAAAGCGGCCCTCAGCTCCGCAATCTGTTGCTCTAAAGCGGCAACCTGCTCTGGCCAGAAGGAGTCCAGATGCCGGGATGGGGCAGCTTCTGGCTCTGCAGCTTGCTGGGCAAGTTGGGCCTGCAGCTGATCCCGCCCCGACCGGAGCTGCTGGAGCTGCTGGAGCGCCGCTTCCAATTGAGCGCGTAGGTCAGCCACAACGCTGCTGGGCACCGAGTCCAACTGGCGTTTCTGCAGAATCTGGATTTGCTCTTGCAACTGCTCCAATTCCGACTGATAGCAATCTTGCTGGGTTTGCAACTGCCGCTGCGCCCTTTGCTCAGCAGCGCGGGCAAGAGCCAGCTCCGTTTCCAGCCTTTGCAGTTGTTCCCGCCAAACCCGCAAATCCTGCTGCAACGTTGCCTGGTGCTGGAGCTCTGCTTGTTGGAGACGGATGGTGGCTTCCAGTTTTTGAATGCGCTGCTGATACTGGTTTTGAAAATCGGCAATCTGCTGGTTCATGCTGGCCAGGATCCGATCCCATTCCTGTTCCTGGAGCTCGATTTGTAGCCGCAAGGCTTCCACTTGCTTGCGGTAGTCAGCCAAGGTGGCCGGTTGAGGCTCATCGGCAAAGGGATCCGAGGCTGCCGCGGCTAATGTTCCAGGGATGGAATCTCCCCCAGCCGCAGATTCAAGACTCGGCGGCTGAACCGTACTCTCTCTCCTGGCCTCTTCGGGTGCAGGCCAATCCTGAGCTGGGTCTTCTCGGCCAGGAATTGTCGATCTTCGGGGGATAGGCTGAACCTCGGGTACGGGATCCTTAGCCAAAAAAGGCTGCAGTGCTTCCCACGCATTGGGGGAAGCCATCCGTTGCAGTTGCACCTGAACATCCAAGGCGCGATCCAAAATGGCGGGCTGTACCCAGCCTTTCCAGGTGAGAATCTCCCCCAATTTCCGCCCGTAGCGACGCTGTTGGGCCAGAGCAACCCGCAACTGCTCAAAATCCAAGTGGCCCAGTGCCACCAAAATCTCTCCCAGAGAAAGGGACTGGCTGGGCAGGAAGCGGTAGAGAGCGGCTGGGGTGAGCCAGCCGTGCTCGAGACACACTTCTCCCAACTTGAGGTGGTTTTGCTGTTGCTCTCGCAGAGCCTGAGCCAACTGGGATTGGGAGATCAGACCCGCCCGCAGCAAACGCTGTCCCAGCGGTAAGCTCGACTCAGCCCCGTCGGCAGCAGCACCCCGCCCCTCCAGAAAGGGGAATGGGGTAGAGCCACTCTGGGAGGAAGAGGAGCGCGGAGGCATCAATAAAGTTCCCAGTTTAGGACTGTGTTGTTGCTGTACTTTAGCTTATCGCCCCTCAGGATAAAGCACAAAGAGATGCCAACGCCACATTGACCAGAAAACTGGGTTACAAGCCCCGCCCTTTATGACGGCTTCTTGATACAGTAACTGCGAACTCCGCCAGCTTGTTCGCCTGCGGCGGCACTGAGTGCTTCGTGGTGCAGTACCTCTTACTAGAGGGACATTAGAGGGACAAAGTATCTGGGAGTCTCTTCCCAGTAATTAGGGCGGCGGCATCCCTCTTCGTGCATAGGGATGGAGCAGTACAGCCTGTTAAGGAATCAAGGGGCACAGTAGCAACACCTAGCAAACCAACTTCGGAAGCAGAATGGATTGATGAGTAGTCAAGAGGTCTCTGCTATCTGCTCCATCCCATACTTCCCGGCTCTGGAAAACTGCCGGATAAAAGGCTTCAATACCGACCACATCCTCTCAATCGGATTCAACTCTGGTGCATACACAGGCAGGTCTATGATCCGCGCACCTGTTCCTTGAATCAAACCCTCCACTTCCGAACTCTAATCACCACCTTCCGCGCATCCAGTTCCGGACATGAGTCACTTTGCAAAAACTCCAGAAAATTGCTCTTCCGCATTCCACCCTTGATAACACAACAGCCTACTGCCTCTCTCCAGGAAATAGCTTCAATAATCTTATGTTTTTTCCCTTTGCATCTCTGACGGTAACTGTAAGCTCTTTGACTGCGTAAACTCCGAGATACCCCTCCGTTCCATTGCCTCTCACACCCTTGTCTGGTCTAGAATAGCTATATCTTCCACTGGTATATTCTTGACTTCTTAACTATAGGCTAATTGTTGCCTTTGCACCTCCTCTTCTCTGATTTTTACACTGCGGTAATTCTTTTTAGCGTCATTCCTCGCTTTTTTAAAAAGTTGTCTATCGTAACAGCACTCACATCAGTATCCAGTTGCTCTCGTAGCAGTTCTTGATACTACCACGGATAATAGTTCAGGCGCCTTTCAATGACCGTCATAACTTCTTGCCGGTGTTGTTCCAGAATACCTACTCGCTTTGTGCCGACTTTCTTGGGGGATAAATCCTGAGTTTGTTGATACTGATGCACCCAGTGGTGCAGTGTTCTTTGGGTTACCATGAACTGTTCCGCTACCTGGCGAGTGGAGGTCTTGCCTGCCTGATAAGCTGCCACAACTCTTTGGGATAAATCTAACAAATAGGTTGGTATATATCTCTCTTTTCTCTTGGATACTTGTATCCTAATTCATAGGCTGTAATCGGTGAAGTGCCAAAAATGATTCTGATTCTTGTTTCAGCATCGTTGCTGAGCAACCGCTAGGGTGTAGAGACGCGGATCTTCGACAAGAGGATCCCTAGGAAAAAACGAGAAAGAAGGAGAGAAAATCATGTCTGCCAGCACCCTTGTCCGTTGCGCCTGTGAACACTGCAACTGCAGCTTCGAGAGCAGCCAAGGCTATCGCTACGAAGGTCAACTCTACTGCAGCGAAGCCTGTGCCACCCACAATCACGAGCACCCTTCCGCCTGCTGTGTGGCTTCCCACTGCTGTCAATAAGCAGGTCACCAGGCCTTCTTGGGGATCCCAAGCTGCTTTTCTCCCCAGGCAGTTTTTGATAGGCTCCTAGGAACCTTTATCCCTGTCGAGCTTGCATGGAATACCGCTGGGAGCTGCTGCCCACTCCCCCCCAGTTCAATCCGCAACTGAGCCGGGAATATGGCAAGTATGCGGCCAAGGTGATGGCTCTGCGGGGTCTGCACACCTGGGAGCAGGCGCAGGCCTTCGTGGATCCCGAACACTATTCCCCCACACCACCAGCATCCCTGCCGGATCTGGAGCGGGCGGTGGCGCGGCTGCTGCAGGCACGGGAAAGGGAAGAGACCCTGTGCATTTGGGGGGACTTTGACTGCGATGGTGTCACCAGTACCAGTCTCCTGCTCTCGGCGTTACAACCCTTGGGCTTCCGAGTCCAGTTCTCCATACCGCTGCGCAGCACCGAGGGGCACGGGCTCAATCCTCAACGGCTACAGCAGGTGCTGGCCCAGGGCTGCCAAGTGATCCTGACGGTGGATTGCGGGGTGGGCAATGCTGCCGAAATTGCCATGGCCCAAGTCCAGGGGGTGGACGTGATCGTGACGGATCACCACATGCTGCCGGATCCCTTGCCCGCTGCCTATGCGGTGGTCAACCCCTTGCGATTGCCGGCTGAACATCCGCTGCGCTTCTTGCCGGGGGTGGGAGTGGTCTACGAGTTGGCGGAGGCGCTCTACCAAGCCCTAGGGATCCCTGGTGTCGAGCAGCACCTGGATCTGGTGGCGGTGGGAATTGTGGCCGATGTGGCGGTGTTGCAGCGGGAGTGCCGCTACTTGGTGCAGCGGGGCCTGCCGGTGCTGGCCAGTACGCAGCGCCCGGGGTTGCGAGCTCTGCTGGCCCAGGTTAGCAACGGCCAGCTCCAGAGGTCGCCGACAGCCCAGGATATTGCTTTTCGCATCGCCCCCAAGTTGAACGTCATTGGCCGCTTGGAAGACGCCAGCTTAGCAGTGGAGCTGCTGACCACCTCCGATCCAGAGCGGGCCCAGGCGCTGGTGCAACGGTTTGTTGCCCTTGACGAAGAGCGCCGGCAGCTCACCCAGCAAGTGATCCAAGAGGCCAGCCAACAGGTAGAGAGCTTGGATCTGACCCGGGAAGGAGCCATTGTTCTGGCGGAAGCCGGCTGGAACCCAGGGGTTCTGGAGATCGCGGCGGCGCGCTTGGTGGAGCAGTACCGCTGCCCGACGGTGTTGATTGCCAAAGACGAAGCCACAGGGCTGGGCCATGGGTCGGGTCGTTCCCTGCCAGGGGTGAACCTGGTGGAGGCCATCGAGGCTGTGCGCCCCCTCTTGCGGCGGGGAGGCGGACACCCCATGGCCGCCAGGATCCAAGTGGATCTGGCTTGCCTGGCCGCTGTGCAACTGGCGTTGCAGCGGGAGCTGGCCGCGCGGGTTAGCCCGGATCAGCGGGCTCGCGCCTTGGCGGTGGAGATTATCCTCGACTGGGAGCTACTGGTCTCTCAGGATCGGGATGGGGTGGCAGAGCTGGATGAGGTGTATCGGCAATTGCAGCTTCTGCAGCCCTTTGGGCACGGCAACCCCAACCCCGTCGTTGCCTTGATGAACTTCCGTCCCAATAGCTCCAACCTGGGAGTCTCCCGCAATGGCCGCCACCTCAAGTTTGAACTCCAAGGCTCGCTGGGATCCCGTACCCTGTGGTTTTGGCAAGCCGGAGAAGAGCTGGAGCGCTGGCAAAAATGCCAGGCTTTGGACATCGCCCTCCAGTTGGAAGCGGATGACCGGGGCAGACAGCCTTGGCAGGGCAAAGTGCTGGCGGTGCGCCCTGCGGGAGAGTGGCAGGCACCCACCATTTCCGCCCCTCGCCTACAGATCCAAGATTTTCGGCAGAAACCCCTGCCGGATTCGCTGAAAGGGGCCATCTGTTACGACGGGCAGGAGGCCGAGAACCTTGTTCCACCACCAAAAGGGGCAAAGCTGGTGCTGGCCCGCTGGCCCTGGCTACCGGCGGACTTGGCACAACTGCTGCAACAGGTACAGCCCCGAACCCTGATCCTGGCCGCTTCTGCCTCCCCCTGGGAGCAGATCCCCGCCCGAGTCAACTGGCTGATGCAACAGTGGCAGGCAGGCCAACGGGATCCCGAGGATCTGGCTGCAGTAACTGGCTTTCCCCGGCAATGGCTGGCGGAACTGGACGGCCCGGAGCAGATCCCCACGCTGCTGATGGGCCGCCTTCAGGAATCCCAAGCCTTTCACCGCTGGCTGGATGAGGCTAGCCCCACCCAGATTGCCCAACTGTGTCAGCGGCTGCTGCGACCGGATCCCCTCTCAAGAGAGACAAGAGAGAAAAGAGAAAAGAACGGAGAGTAGTGAGAAGGGAGCATGCCTCTAACCCCCAAAACCCTGAACTTTGCTGAATTTACTGAGCTTTAGGCGGTTTGGCAAAAGTCATTGAGAGGGATATAGTAGACCAAGTTTCCCCCTGATCCTTGAGTCCACCGCAACGGTTGCCGGGAAGTGAAGGGGGAAAGCGCTCGAGGGGTATTCCTCAGGGCTTTGCGGGATACCGCCTTCCTGCTCAGAGATAGGCAGGATGCGATCGCTTCTTTCCTGAACCATGTTCAGGAGAGTTCAGCGTGAATGTATCGGTATCCTCACTCCTCTCTCCTCACTTCTCACTCCTCATTGTTGCTCCCCACCGCTGACGCGATACTCTGGATCAAATGGCTCAACCTCATTTTTTCCAGCAACCAGAGCCCCTCAGAGTTTTCTGTGATCCCGGTTCGCCTAACCTTGCACAATTTTCTCTGTTACGCTCACGCCGTTTTGGATCTGCGCGGGATCCACACCGCCTGTATCTGTGGCCCCAATGGGGCAGGCAAGTCTGCCCTGCTCGATGCCCTCACCTGGGGCCTTTGGGGGCAAAGCCGGGCTAGCAATGACAGCGATCTCATCCGCAAGGGGGCCAGCGAAGCCTGGGTAGAGGTGATCTACCGCTCCCGAGGACAAACCTACCGCATCCTGCGCAGCCGTCATCTATCGGGCGAGGGATCCCTGGAGTGGCAAATTCAAACCGGAGAAACCGACGGCCAACCTCGCTGGCGTAGCTTGACCCGCCGCGGCATGCGCGCCACCCAACAGGCCATTCAAAGTCAGCTCAGCCTCGACTACGAGACCTTTATTCACTCCGCCTATCTGCGACAAGGACAAGCGGATGCCTTCACCCTGAAGCGTCCCAGCGAGCGCAAGCAAATTTTGGCCGACATGCTCAAGCTGGGGCAGTACGATCTGCTGGCCGACCGCTGCCGGGAACGGGCACGCAGCGCCAAGCTCAAAGCGGATCTGCTCCAAGAGCGCCTGCAGCAGCTCGACCAACAACAGGCCCACCTTGGCCAAATCCAAGCCGAACTGGAGCAACTCCAACAACAGCAAACTCATCTGCAGCAGCTCCTAGCCCAGCAACAGCAGGAATTGCAAGCCCTAGAGCGCCTCTACGAACATCGCTGCATCCTGCAGGAGCGCCACCAACACCTTACCCAACACTTGCAAAAGCTCGGCGCCAACCTGCAGCACACCGAGCAACAGTGGCGTGCCCAGCGACAGCACCTGCTCCAGTTGGAAGAGCTGATCGCCCAGAGTGAAGACATCCTGGCGGGCTACGAACGCTACCAAGCCCTGATGGCCCAAGATCGCCATCTCCACCACCTCTTCGAGCAACAGCAGCATCTGCTCCAAGAACGCCAAAAGCTGCAAGCCCGGCAAGCAGAGCAGCAACAGCAGCAACTGCGCAAGATGCAACGGCTGCAACAGGAGTTGGCCACCTGCCAAGCTCAGGCCCAAGCCGATGCCCAATTGCTGGCAGAACAGGAGCGCATCGAAATCGGCCTGCGCCACTACCAGCAAGCTCAAGAGCGTCTCCAGGCCTTGAACCAAGCCCAAGCGCAAGCCGCCATCCTTCTCCAGCAGCAACAGCATTGGCAAGAGCAAATCCGCCGCGAGCGGGAACGTCTGCAAGCCCGCCTCCAGCTTCTCAGCCAGCAACTGCAAAGCCAGGAAACTCTAGCCCAGCAGCAGCAGCACCTGGAGCAGAAAATTGCCGAAGGAGAGGCCGCCTTGGCAGAGCTGGAGCGACGGCGTCTCTACCAGCAGCAGGTGTTGGAAAAAGTCCAAGAACGACGGCTGTTCGTGCAAAAGCTCCAGGAACGCCAGCGGGTTCTCCAGCAACAGTGGCAACAGGAAGAAGAACGCTGCCGCCTGTTGGTGACCACCTGGGAGGAAGGTCAAGAGGTGTTTTCCGCTCAAAGTGCTCCGCGCAGCGAACGAGATCAGGTCACCCCCACTTTGGCGAGGGTGACGGCCCTTGTCGAGGAGGCAGCAGAACAAGAGAAGGGATCCCCGGCCCTATCTTCTGTCGGCCAGCCTGCAGAGCCATCCCCTGCAACGCCGACAGCAGAGCCGCAGGGATCCGGCTTTATGGCTCCGCAACGCCGTCGCCACTGGACTTGCCCCCTCTGCGCCCGTCCCCTCAGCCCGCGCCTGCGGGATGTGGTGCTGAAAAAACACCGCGAGCGTCAAGAAGAAATTGCCGGCGAACTGTTTGTTATCCGCGAACAACTGGCGGTGGCCGACCGGGAGATTGAACTCTTGCAAGCAGAATACCACCGTCTCAGCCAAGAACTGGCCACCTGGGATGAGCGCCTGCATCTGCAAGGGCGATTGCAACAGCAGTGGGAAGCCGAGCAGGAACGCCGCCGGCAAATCCAGCTCTGGCAAGCAGAAGCGGCAGAGTTGAGGGAAATCCTCGACCGGGAAGCTTACGCTCAAGAAGCTCGGCAACAGCTCCAGCAGATCCAGCAGGCCCTGCAACAACTGGGCTATGACGAGCGCGAGCACGCCTTACAACGAGGAGAACTGGAGCGCTGGCGCTGGGCCCTGGGCCGCTCTCAGGAACTCCGCAAGGCCCAGGAGCGCCGCTCTCACCTATGGGAGCAAATCGCCTCCCTACAGGCACAACTGGAAACCCTGCAACAGGTGGGATCCAAGGACTCCGTCCCGCCAGTGGGATCGGATTCTCCCCTGGCGGAGCGGTTGGCTCAGGTGGAACAGGTGTTAAACCACCTGGGCTACGATGGATCCCTGCACCAGCAGGTGAAAGCCGAACTGGCCCAAGCGCAACTCTGGCCGGTGCGCCTGCAAGCCCTACAGGTGGCCCGCCAGGAACTGCCGGAGGTGGCAGCCCGCACCCAAGCCTTATCCCAACGCCTACAGGAAAGCCGCCAGCACTTTGCCCAGGCCACCCAAGAGTTGGAACGGCTTCAGCAACAACTGGCGGAGCATCCCGAGGTTTTGCCTGCTCAGCTGGAAGGGATCCGCCAAACCCTGCGGGAGCACCGCCGGCGGCTGGATGAGGTGCTGTCTCAGATAGGGGCCGCCCAACAACGGCTACAACAGGCGGTTCAACAGCAGGCGGAACAGGCCGAGCTGGAACAGCAACTGCAACAGGCCCGCCGCCAGCAGCAGGTGTACCAAGAGCTGGCCAATGCCTACGGCCGCAACGGCATCCCCGCCCTGATCGTCGAAAATGTCCTGCCCGAGCTGGAAGCCCAGGCCAACCAGATCCTGGCCCGCCTTACCCAACACCGCCTGCACCTGCAATTGGTTACCCAGCGCTCCGGGCGACGCTATTGCTCACCGGCCAAGCTGTCCTCCGTAGCGGGACGGAGTCCCTATGACACCCTTGACATTCTCATTGCCGATCCCCACGGCACCCGCCCCTACGAGACTTACTCCGGTGGAGAAGCCTTCCGCATCAACTTCGCCATTCGCCTGGCCTTGTCCCGCCTGCTCACCCAGCGCTCGGGATCCGACCTGCAAACCTTAATCATCGACGAGGGGTTTGGATCCCAGGATGCCACCGGACGCGCCCAACTGCTGGCCGCCATCAACGCCATCGCCCCCGACTTTGCCTGCATCTTGGTGATTACCCACATCCCCAGCCTGCAGGATGCTTTCCCCCACCGCATCGAGGTACAGCCCTCTCCCCAGGGATCCCGCCTCTCCATTCGCGGCTAGTCCCTTCAGGAGTTGCCGGCACGATTTTGCAGCCACTGCTGCAACAGGGGCACCAGAGTCTCGCTGAGTTGGTTCCACTGGTCGGGCTTCTGGACGGTGGTCAGCAGCTCCACTCGCTCGCCTCGGATCACCAGAAAGCCAACTGGCTCGATGCGCACCCCACCCCCCGCTCCCCCGAACAGACTGGCCGGATCCCCGCCGTTGCCGCGACAGCCAGGAGCAGTCTTTCCAAAGTTACCCCCTCCCCCACCCAAGCCAAAATGCAAGGACATGTAAGGGACAATAATCGTCTCACCAATAGTGATCGGCTGACCAAAGGTTTGTCCCGTTTCCGCCAAAACCTTCAGCTTGCCGAGCACCGCCTCCAGCACCGATTCCACGTTGAAGTCGGATCCCATCTCGGTTGACTTGCCCACCAGACGCTCGGGCAAATGGCGCGCAGTACCTTCCCAGGCTAGTGCAGCCACGCCCAAGAGAGAAAGCCCAAGAAACTCCCCTAATCTTCGTCCGGCGAGCCGGAATAGAGATCTTCCAAACGGCTGCGAGCTTCTTCCAAGCTGGCCGAGCGAATCACCAGTAGAGGCTCCTCGGTGAGGTTGCCATCTTCATCCAGCAGCTCTGGGTGAGGGATCCGCTTGCGGGCACGACGAGGAGAGGCCTTGCGCTCTTCCACGCCCAGTGTGATGACATTGGTAACCAAGTTGCGCAGGGCCAAAAAGGCAATGGCCATAAAAGCGATGAGGTAGAGAATCTGCAGCATTACAGGTCGGGGGAGGGGTGAATATGGCGAAATTGACGGCCCAATTCGGCACATTTCATAAGCAGGCGATGCCATTTTGCCATCAGCCCAGGGTCGATGCCAACCTCTTGATCGGACGCCTGATAAAGCGCTTTGGCTACCTGTAGCTCCGCCTGGGCAGCCAAAACCTCTTCCAGCAAGGACTGCTGCTCTTCTGGGCTGATCAATTCCAGGGTCTCTTCCTGCAAAAAGCGGCGAGAACGCTCAAACCAGTAGCGGTAGTCCTCCAACAGTGGCCCCAGAATCTCTCGCAACAGCTCAGATTTGCTCATGGCCTGGGATCCCTCCACAACTGGTTTGGATGAAAAAATCTTAGCAGAACTTAACCTTCTCTCGCCACGGGAGAGCGGGATTCCAGGTAGGCTTCCATCTCCAGCATCAGGGCTTCGATCTGAGGCAGCAATTCCAGGGCCTGCTCTTGCCAGTAGCCCCGCTGGTGGGCTTCCAGCAGCCGCTCGCTCATGTCCCGCAGCGCCCAGGGGTTGCGGGATCGCAGGAACTCCTGGACTTGGGGATCCAATAGGTAGGCGCGGGCCAGGCCGGCGTACATGAAATCCGGCACAGCATGGGTGGTGACGTCGTAGGCAAAGAGGTAGTCCAGGGTGGCAGCCATCTCGAAGGCGCCCTTGTAGCCGTGGCGCATCACGCCGGCAATCCACTTGGGGTTGATCACGCGGGCGCGATAGACGCGGTCAATTTCTTCGGCCAGGGTGCGGATCTTAGGGTTGTGGGGACGGGCGTGATCCCCGAAGTAAATCCGCGGGTTGCGGCCCTGGAGCGTTCGCACTGCCGCCACCATCCCCCCTTGAAACTGGTAGTAGTCATCGGAGTCCAGCAGGTCGTGCTCGCGGTTGTCTTGGTTGTGGAGCACAATTTGCAGGTGGGCCAATTGCCGCCGCAGGGCTTCGGGGGCCGGCTCTCCCTCGCCATCGGCCCGGTAGGCGTAGCTGCTCCAGTTGAGGTAGGCGCGGGCCAGATCCGCTTCTGTTTCCCAGTTTTGCGCCTCGATCAGCCCCTGTAGGCCGGCCCCGTAGGCCCCTGGCTTGGAACCGAAGATGCGCAGCCGCGCCCGCTCCGCCGCTGCTTGCGTTGGGATCCCTTGCTCCTGCCAGTACTGGGTATCGGCCAGCACGTGGGCCCGCAGGGGATTGTCGGCTTCTGGCTCCTCCAGGTCAGCCACGGCCTGCACGGCCCGGTCAAACAGGGCAATCAGATTGGGAAAGGCATCGCGAAAGAAGCCAGAAATGCGCAAGGTTACATCCACACGGGGGCGGCCCAAAACCGCTACAGGCAGGATCTCGATGTCCACCACCCGTCCTCCATCCCAGCGGGGTTTGACCCCCAAGAGCGCCAGGGCCTCGGCCCAATCGTCGCCGCCAGTTCTTAGAGTTGAAGTGCCCCAAACGGATAGGCCCAGGCGACGGGGATATTCCCCCTGCTCTTGCACGTAGCGCTCCACCAGCCGCTCGGCGGCCAGTGAGCCGACCTGCCAGGCGGTGGGGGTGGGGATGGCGCGAATGTCCACCGAGTAAAAGTTGCGCCCCGTGGGCAACACGTCCACTCGGCCTCGGGTGGGGGCGCCGGAAGGGCCGCTGGGCACATAGCCGCCCCCTAGCCCATGCAGCAGGTTCTCCAGCTCCTGGGGGGTTTGCTGCAGGCGCGGCAGCAGATCCGTCTCGATCCAATGCAGCACCTGCCTGGCTGCTGGCCCCGGCGGCGGATCGTAAGGGATCCCTTGCAGCCGCTGGGCAATCCAGCGACGGGCTTGTGCCTCCAGGGCGGCAACCCCATCTCCGATGTGGCGAAAGTTCTCGCCCATAGACCTTGAGGTTTTCCCAGGCCGGCTGCCAGCGGCTAATTCTTCAGATAGACCGCCGCCCCTAGGCCGACCAACATTTCCTCAGGGGTAATTTTGCCATCTTGGTTGGTATCCAGGGCATCGAAAACGCGATCTGCCCCCATCCACTCCTCGCGGGTGATGAAGCCATCCCCATCCAGGTCGTAGAGGCGGAAGACATCCTGGGCGGCGTGGGTAATGGTTTCCTTGGCACCCTCCAGCTTCTGCAGCCGCTCGGTGAGCAGTTTTTCCAGCACCTCCAGCGCTTTGGAGAAGCCCTGGATCCCTTCTTCCAGCTTTTCTGAGGCCATGCGGTTTTCCCGGTGCATCTGGTCGAAGGTAGCTCGATCCATCACCAGGCGCGGGATGTCCATTTTCTTGGCTTTTTCCGGATCCAGTTTGCGCTCCAGGTAACCCTCGGTGTTCTGCAGCTCCGCCAGCAAGGCGGGCGAGATGGTCAGGAGATCACAGCCGGCCAACTCGATGATCTCCCCGATGTTGCGGAAGCTGGCCCCCATCACTTCCGTCGGAAAATCGTATTTGCGGAAGTAGTTGTAAATCTGGGTCACCGACTGCACCCCCGGATCTTCGGCAGGGGGATAGCTCTCCCGGCCCGTGTGTTTCTTGTACCAATCCAAGATGCGGCCTACAAAGGGCGAGATCAGCTTCACCCCCGCTTCGGCGCAGGCTATGGCTTGGTGCAAGCCAAACAACAGGGTGAGGTTGCAATGGATCCCTTCTTTCTCCAGGATCTCGGCAGCTCGGATCCCTTCCCAAGTCGAGGCAATTTTAATCAGCACCCGCTTGGGATCCGCTCCTGCCGCCTTGTAGAGCTCGATCAAATGGCGGGCTTTGGCAACTGTGGCTTCTGTGTCGTAAGAGAGGCGGGCATCCACCTCCGTCGAGACCCGGCCAGGAATGATGGACAAAATGCGCACGCCAAAGGCCACGGCCAGTTGATCGATGGCGTGGGCCACCACGGTTTTGATGTCGGCTTTGGATCCCAGTTCTTGGCGGGCCTTGAGCAAGGTTTCATCGACAATGCCCTGATACTGAGGCATTTGGGCTGCAGCCGTGATCAATGAGGGATTGGTGGTGGCATCCTGCGGCTTAAAGCTCTCGATGGCGTTGATATCCCCCGTATCAGCCACCACGACAGTCATCTGTCGCAATTGCTCCAGCAAGCTCTTGCTCATGTTCGGCTCCTTGAGATTGCGCTACGCGCCGCTTCTGCGACCTAGTTTCAGTGTTACCCATCCCATTCAGGGATCCCGGTAGACATGAGATTGTCTTAATTCTGATACATTCACGCTGAACTCTCCTGAACATGGTTCAGGAAAGAAGCGATCGCATCCTGCCTATCTCTGTTCGCGTCAGCGGGACGGAGTCCAAGCAGGAAGGCGGTATCCCGCAAAGCCCTGAGGAATACCCCCCGAGCGCTTTCCCCCTTCACTTCCCGGCAACCGTTGCGGTGGACTCAAGGATCAGGGGGAAACTTGGTCTACTATATCCCTCTCAATGACTTTTGCCAAACCGCCTAAAGCTCAGTAAATTCAGCAAAGTTCAGGGTTTTGGGGGTTAGAGGCATGCTCTGCCGCTCACCCCCACGGGTGTGGGGACAACTGGGCATACTCGTTTCAAACAAGATGAAGACCCTTCGCCGCTGACCCTCACCCCTTGCGGGCGAGGGGAGCTGGGGATCAACCAACCAGCTGTTCCACAGCCGTTTGCAATGACCAGGCAAAGCAAGGGGGAAACCCCAGAGGCTGCCTAGCCCGCCTGGCTGCGCAACTGCCGCAAGAGCCGCTCAAACTCTTCCGGCAGGGGAGCGGTAAACTGCAGCGGCTGGCCTGTGCGCGGGTGAACAAAGGAGAGCTTCCAGGCATGGAGAGCTTGGCCGCCCAGCTTAACAGGGCTGGTTTTGCTCTGGGTGTAGAGGGGATCCCCGACAATGGGTAGGCGCATGTGGGCAGCATGCACCCGAATTTGATGGGTGCGCCCGGTCTCCAGCTCAAACTGCATCAGGGTGTAGTTGCCCAGCCGCTCCAACACTTGCCAGTGGGTTACCGCCACTCGCCCTTGGCCAGGGGTCAGGACGGCCATTTTCTGCCGATCCACCGGGTGCCTCCCAATGGGGGCAGAGACGGTGCCTTGGCTTTGGGCCGGCCGGCCAAACACCACCCCCAAGTAGATGCGCCGGGCGGTTTTGGCCTGGATCTGGGCTTGTAGGTGCTGGTGGGCCTGATCGTGTTTGGCAATCACCAGGGCACCAGTGGTGTCTTTGTCAAGGCGATGGACAATACCTGGACGCAGCTCGCCGTTGATGCCTGAAAGATGGGGGCAGTGGGCCAGCAGGGCGTGCACCAGGGTGCCACTGGCGTGGCCGGGGGCGGGGTGCACCACCAAACCGCGGGGCTTGTTGATCACAAGCAAATCGTCATCTTCGTAAAGAATGTCCAAGGGGATCGGCTCCGGCTGCAGGGCAGTCGGGGTGGCTGGCGGGATCCGCACCTCGACTTCATCCCCAGCTTGCAGGGGGCGATCCTTATCCCGGCAGGGCTGCCCATTGAGCCAAACCTGGCCCTGGCGGATAAGCTGCTGCAGGCGCGACCGCGACAGCTCCGGCAGTTGCTCTGCCAATCCTCGATCCAGCCGCAAGCCCTGCTGTTTTTCCGTCACCCTGATCTGGCGAATGTCTGCTGCAGCCTCCTTGTGGCCCTCCATGCCGTTGTTGCCCAAATCGCCTTCTTTGACCATTGTGGCAGCCCGGCTACTTTTGCACTGAGTAAAAAAGGTCGAAGATTTGCAGCAACTTCCACAGGCAGGTGGTGGGGGGATCTGCCTTGTCTCATCGCCTTCTAAGCCTTCTTGGGGGGATCCCTGGGCAATTTTAAGGGGCAGAAAATCCTGACTAGAGTGAGGCTATGGCCCACCAAGAATGAGTTGGGCCGAGTGTTGGCATAGGAGAGCCGGGAGCGATCCCAAGCCGACAACACAGCACACCCCAGCAATTGGCGTTGGCTCAATGGATCGCTCAATGGATCTAAGAAGGAGGTAAGGCATGTCGGATGGAGCAACCAGGGGATCCCAGCTTCAGCAACCCTCTCAACCCCAGCTTGGCTCAGAGCCGCCTTTGGTCTTGCCCCTGACGGAGGTGGGGCTGCGGGACGTTGCCCAGGTGGGCGGGAAAAACGCCTCCTTGGGAGAAATGCTGCAGCAGCTCACCTCAAAGGGAATCCAGGTGCCGACAGGATTTGCCACCACCGCCCATGCGTATCGCCAGTTCATCGCCTCTGCGGGCCTAGAGGAGAAGTTGCAGGAGATCTTCAAAGACTTAGACATTGAGAATGTCCAAAATTTGCGCGAGCGGGGCAAGGCTGCCCGCACCTTGATCTTGCAAACTCCCTTCCCCCCTCAGCTAGAGCAGGCCATCGCCGAAGCCTACCAAAAGCTGTGCGAGCGCTACGGCCCCGACACCGATGTGGCGGTGCGCTCCAGTGCCACGGCAGAAGACTTGCCGGATGCCAGCTTTGCCGGCCAGCAGGAGACCTACCTGAACGTGCGTGGAGTGCGGGCAGTGCTCAATGCCTGTCACCACTGTTTTGCCAGCTTGTTTACCGACCGGGCCATCTCCTACCGCCAAATCAAGGGCTTTGACCACTTTCAAGTGGCCCTTTCGGTGGGGGTGCAGAAGATGGTGCGCTCCGACCTGGCCTGTTCGGGGGTGATGTTCTCCATCGACCCGGAAACCGGCTTCAAAGACGCAGTGCTGATCACCGCCGCCTATGGTCTGGGGGAAAACGTGGTGCAAGGGATCGTCAACCCCGATGAGTACGTGGTCTTCAAACCCACCCTCAAGCAGGGACTGCGCCCCATCCTCTCCCGCAAGCTGGGCAGCAAGGCCCTGAAGCTGGTCTACGACGAGGGGGGATCCCGTTCCACCAAAAACGTGGCTGTCCCCGAAAGCCTGCGCCGGCAATATGCCCTCAGGGATGAGGAAATCCTCAAATTGGCCCAGTGGGCCTGCTTGATCGAGGAGCACTACTCGGCGCTGCGGGGCCGCTTCACCCCCATGGACATCGAGTGGGCCAAAGATGGGATCACCGGCGAGCTGTTTATCGTCCAGGCCCGCCCCGAAACGGTGCAGTCGCAAAAAGGGGCCAACCAGCTGACCACCTATCGCTTCACCCAGCCTGGGGCGCAGCCCGAGCCTCTGGTGCGGGGACGGGCCGTAGGCGAGGCCATTGGCCAGGGCACAGCCCGCGTCATTTTGGATGTGCGCCGCTCGGATCAGTTTCAGGCCGGCGAGGTGCTGGTGACCGAAAAAACGGATCCCGACTGGGAGCCAATCATGAAAAAGGCCAGCGCCATCGTCACCAACCAGGGGGGCAGAACTTGCCATGCGGCCATCATCGCCCGCGAGCTGGGGATCCCGGCCATTGTTGGCTGCGGCAACGCCACGCAGGTGCTCCGTTCCGGCGAGCCCATCACCGTCTCCTGCGCTGAAGGGGAAGAAGGGCGGGTCTACCCGGGCCTGTTGCCCTATGAGGTGACGGAGATCCCGCTGGAGGAGCTGCCCCGTCCCCGCACCCAGCTGATGATGAATGTGGGCAACCCAGAAAAAGCCTTCGGCCTCAGCGGGATCCCTTGCGATGGCGTGGGGCTGGCGCGGCTGGAGTTCATCATTGCCAACCACATTCAAGTCCACCCGCTGGCTTTGCTCAACTACGAGCAGGCGGTGAAAGAGGAGCCGCGCCTGGCGGAGCTGACCGCCCAGTATGCCGACAAGCCTGAATACTTTGTGGATAAGCTGGCCCAAGGGGTGAGCACCATCGCCGCCGCCTTCTATCCCAAGCCGGTGATCGTGCGGCTGTCGGATTTCAAGAGCAACGAGTATGCCCACCTGTTGGGGGGATCCCGCTACGAGCCCCACGAGGAAAACCCGATGATCGGCTGGCGGGGGGCCTCCCGCTACACGGATCCCCGCTACCGTGAGGGCTTTGCCTTGGAGTGTCGGGCCATGAAACGGGTGCGGGATGAGATGGGCCTGACCAACGTCATCTTGATGATCCCCTTCTGCCGCACGCCGGAAGAGGGGCACAAGGTGCTGGAAGAGATGGCCCGCCATGGCCTGGTGCGGGGAGAAAACGGTCTGCAGGTGTACGTGATGTGTGAATTGCCCAGCAACGTCATCCTGGCCGACGCGTTTTGCCAGATCTTCGACGGCTTCTCCATCGGCTCCAACGACCTCACCCAGCTCACCCTGGGGTTAGACCGCGACTCAGCCCTGGTGGCCCATCTTTTTGACGAGCGCCACGAGGCCGTCAGGCGGATGATCGCCCAGGTAATCCAGACGGTGAAAAGCCACGGGCGCAAGATCGGCATCTGTGGCCAGGCTCCCAGCGACTACCCTGAATTTGCCCGCTTCCTGGTGCAAGCAGGGATCGATTCCATCAGCCTCAACCCCGATTCCCTGCTGAAAACCCTGCTGGTGGTGGCCGAAGCAGAAGCGGCTGGCGCCCGGTGAGCCCAAAGCCGGCCCAGAGACGTGCGCGGGGATCCCGTCTCCTGAGTTACAATCTCTTCTGCTGTGTTCCCATCCCCATTGATGATCCACGAACTCTCCATGCCGGCCCTCAGCTCCACCATGGAAACGGGCAAGATCGTCACCTGGCTTAAGAACCCCGGCGACCGCGTGGAGAAAGGAGAAAACATCCTGGTGGTGGAGTCCGACAAAGCGGACATGGACGTGGAGTCCTTCCACAGCGGCATCCTGGCCAGTATCCTGGTGCCGGCAGGGGAATCAGCCCCGGTGGGCGCCCCCATTGCCCTGATTGCCGAAAGCGAAGCGGAAGTGGCCCAAGCTCAGGAAAAAGCCAAAGCCCTCGCTGCTGGCGTTACCCCTGCGGCTCCACCTAGCGCAGACCGCGCCTCTGCAGCTCAGCCGACAAGTCCTGCCCCTGCGGCAACCCCCACCTCTACACTGCCAAATGGATCGGATGGCGCCGGATCCCAGCGGGTCGTGGCTTCCCCGCGGGCGAAAAAATTGGCGGAGAGCCTGGGGATCGATCTGCGCACCGTGCGCGGCTCTGGCCCCAATGGTCGCATCGTCGCTGAAGACGTGGAGCGAGCTGCGGCCCTTTCCGCTCCTGCAGTGGCTGCCCCCTCTGCTCCAGCCCCCGCGCCTCCAGCTCCTGTGGCTGTCCCCTTGGGAGAGACAGTTCCCCTCAGCACCCTACAAGCGGCGGTGGTGCGCAATATGAACGCCAGCCTGGGCGTGCCAGTGTTCCACGTCGGCTACACCATCACCACCGATAGCCTGGATCACCTCTACCAACAGGTGAAGCCCAAAGGAGTCACCCTGACGGCCCTCTTGGTCAAAGCGGTGGCCCTGACCCTGGAGAAGCATCCCCTTTTGAATGCCAGCTACACAGAAAACGGCATCCATTACAAATCGGATATCAACATCGCCGTGGCCGTGGCCATGGAGGATGGCGGGCTGATCACCCCTGTCCTAAAGCAAGCCAACCGGCTGGATCTGTATGAGATCTCCCGCCGCTGGAAGGATCTGGTGGAGCGGGCGCGGCGCAAGCAACTGCAGCCAGAGGAGTACACCAGCGGCACCTTCACCCTCTCCAACCTGGGCATGTTTGGGGTGGATCGCTTCGACGCCATTTTGCCCCCCAACCAGGGATCTATTTTGGCCGTTGGCGCTTCTCGCCCCACGGTAGTAGCGACACCGGAAAAAGCGATTGCCATCCGTTCCCAAATGCAGGTGAACCTCACCTGCGATCACCGTGTCATCTACGGCGCCCATGCAGCGGCCTTCCTGCAAGATCTGGCGCAGCTCATAGAGCACAAGGTGGGATCCCTGACGTTGTAGCCGCCCTGAAACCCGGCCTTGAGCCAATCTCAGAGTAGGTTTCTCCTCTCGCGCAACCCACAAGGTCGGGCAGCCGGCGAGGCCCCAGCGCTCAGGAGCTCCTCCTGGGAAAGCGCTGCATCAACTCTTGCACAGCCTCGGCATGGTAAGAGCTGCGGGTGAGAGGGGAGGACACCACCTGCAAAAAGCCCAGTTCCTCTCCCACCCGTCGCCAATGGTCGAACTCTTCGGGGGGAACGTAGCGCTCCACCGGCAGGTGTTTGGGGCTAGGCGCCAGGTATTGGCCGAGCGTGAGGATGTCACAACCCACCCGGCGCAGATCCCGCATCACCTGCAAGATCTCCTCGGCAGTTTCTCCCAGGCCCAACATCACCCCTGACTTGGTGTACAGGCCGGGATCCCATTGCCGTGCCAACTCCAACAGTTTGAGGGAGCGCTCGTAGTTCCCTTGCGGGCGTACACGGCGATAGAGGCGGGGCACCGTTTCGGTATTGTGGTTGAGCACCGTCGGTCGGGCGGCCAAGATCTGCTGCAGCGCCTGCCAGTTACCACATAGGTCTGGGATCAAGACCTCGATGGTGGTCTGGGGCATGCGGCGGCGGATTTCCGCAATGCAGGCCACAAACTGGCTGGCTCCCCCATCGGGCAGGTCGTCCCGATTCACCGACGTAATCACCGCATGGCGCAATCCCAAGCGCTCCACTGCTTCCGCCACCCGCCGGGGTTCGGTGGCATCCAGGGGCAGGGGGCGTTTGGTGAAGTCGATATCGCAGTAGGGGCAGGCGCGGGTACAGGCCGGGCCCATGATCAAAAAGGTGGCGGTGCCGTTGGCGAAGCACTCCCCCAAGTTGGGACAGGAAGCTTCTTCGCAAACCGTGTTCAGGCCCAAGTCCCGCAGCAGTTGCTGGACGGATCCCACCCGTTGAGGGGCCTTGGCCCGCAGCCAGGAGGGTTTGCTACCAGAAGAAACAACAGTCAAAGAAGCGCTCCAGCACGAAACAGCGGCGACGGTATCACTCAGCTTAGCCTGTCATTTGGCCCCCTTGAATTTGGACAAAGCCAATTTCCCGGCCCAATTGATCCCTAGCGCCTCGGAAGCAAGACCCAAAACACGGCATACTGGAAAGCAAATGTCGAGCGATAGGGATCCCACATGGTTGTTGCTGCTCCTCCCTCTCTGGAACAACTTGCCATCAATACGATTCGCTTTTTGGCGGTGGATGCTGTTCAGAAGGCCAACTCCGGCCACCCTGGCCTGCCGATGGGAGCAGCACCCATGGCCTATGTGTTGTGGCAGCAGTTCATGAAGTTCAACCCCCGCAACCCCAAGTGGGTGGATCGGGATCGCTTTGTGCTCTCGGCGGGGCATGGCTGCATGCTGCAGTACGCGCTGCTGCACCTAACCGGCTTCGATGTAAGCCTGGAGGACATTAAGCAGTTTCGCCAGTGGGGATCCAAAACCCCCGGCCACCCGGAAAACTTTGAAACTCCGGGGGTAGAGGTCACCACCGGCCCGCTGGGGCAAGGGGTGGGTAACGCGGTTGGGCTGGCGATTGCCGAGGCCCATCTGGCCGCCCGCTTCAACAAGCCCGGCCACACCATTGTGGATCACTACACCTACGTGATCTTGGGGGATGGCTGCAACATGGAGGGGGTGGCTTCCGAAGCAGCTTCTTTGGCCGGCCACCTGCAACTGGGCAAGCTGATCATGCTTTACGACAGCAACCACATCTCCATCGACGGCAGCACAGAAATCGCCTTTACGGAAGATGTGGGCAAACGCTATGAAGCCTACGGCTGGCACGTGCAAAAGGTAGACGACGGCAACCACGACCTGAAGGGGATCGCCGAGGCCATCCAAAAAGCCAAGGAAGTCACCAACAAGCCTTCTTTGATCATTGTCGAGACCACCATCGGCTACGGATCCCCCAACAAGGCCGGCAGCGAGAGCGTCCATGGGGCACCCCTAGGGCCGGAAGAGGTGAAGCTCACCAAACAAAACCTGGGTTGGCCTCTGGAGCCGGAGTTTTACATTCCCGACGAGGTGCTGGCCCACTTCCGCCAGGCCATCGAAAAAGGGGCCAAGGCCGAGGCCGAGTGGAACGAGCGCTTCGCCGCCTACGAGAAGGCTTACCCCGAAGAGGCCGCCGAGTTCAAGCGCATCATGGCCGGGGAGCTGCCGGTGGGCTGGAAAGAAGCGCTGGCCCCCATTGCCGAAACCGGCAGAGAATCCACCCGCAACCTCTCCAAGTTTTGTCTGAATGCCTTGGCCAAAGCGGTGCCGGAACTGCTGGGGGGATCCGCAGATCTCGCCCACTCCAACATGACCTATTTAAAAGGGATCCCAGAGTTTCAGGCTGGATCTTACGAGGGGCGCAACTTCCGCTTTGGGGTGCGGGAACACGGCATGGGAGCCATCGCCAACGGCATGGCGCTTCATGGAGGCCTCATCCCTTACGACGCCACCTTTTTGATCTTCACCGACTACATGCGGCCTGCCATCCGCCTATCCGCCCTCTCGCAAGTGCGGGTGCTGCACGTCATGACCCACGACTCCGTCGCCTTGGGAGAAGATGGCCCCACCCACCAGCCCATTGAGACACTGGCTTCCCTACGGGCTATCCCCAACCTCTATGTGCTGCGCCCAGCGGATGCCCGCGAAACGGTGGGATCTTACCAGGTGGCCCTAGAAGCCAAGACCACCCCTTCTGTGCTGGTGTTCACCCGGCAGGCGGTCAACCCGGTGGAAGGCACCTCCATTGAAGGCGTAGCCAAAGGGGCCTATGTGGTGGTGGATGCCCCCAATCCAGAGCTGATCTTGATCGCCACCGGCTCTGAACTGGAGCTGGCGGTGAAAGCTGCAGCCCAACTGAAGCAGGAAGGCCGGGCCGTGCGGGTGGTCTCTATGCCCTGTATGGAGCTGTTTGAGGCCCAGCCCCAGAGCTACCGCGATTCCGTTCTGCCCCCCAACGTCACCAAGCGCGTCTCCGTCGAGGCAGGCTGCACCTTCGGCTGGCACAAGTACCTGGGGTTTGAGGGGGTGGCCATTGGCATCGATCGCTTTGGCGCTTCCGCCCCCGGCCCGGTGTGTATGGAGAAGTTCGGCTTCACGGTGGAAAACGTGGTCAACACTGCCCGCCGGCTGCTGGGCTGAGGGCACTTTACCCCTTCCTCGGCGCTTTCAAGGGGCTCAGCAGGGATCCCTTCTCTGCTGGGCTTTTTTCCCTGTTGAGCCTGCTGCCCAGCGGCGTGACCCGGACAGGCGTAGCGAACCTCGCATCAACCAATCAGCAGGACTTCCAAAGCATCCGGATCTGCTTCTTTCTGTAGGGCAGCCATGGCGGAGAACGCAGTCGAGGGCGGCTTCCTGCCCCGCAGACAACACCTTTGCCTTGAGGACATCTTCAACCATGGCGGGGATGATCCTTGAAGGCAAGTTGGAAGTCGAGCAGGCTGCCACCATCGCCTTGAAATCGCCTTGAAGAAGAAACTTTGGCTTCCGCCGCCGTGCTGAGGTGCTTGTGCCGGCTGCAGACACAAACAGCTTTGCCTACTGTTTGCCTACTGTAGGAACCCCGCCAGTAAAATCACCGCGGCTCCCACGGCAGCCAAAATCGTCAGCGCCCGGCCCGCGTCGGCACTGCCCTTCCACGAGAAGTTTTTCTCCGACTTTTTCGGTTCTGCTGGCATGGCCATGCCTCCCTTTGCATTGCCAACTCTAACTTAACTTCCCCCCCACGGGATCTTAGCTGGTTGGGGCATACCCTGGAAAAAACAGCAGCCATCTGGCCCGGCCAGCCGTTTTTGGGAACAATACAAGCAGGCAAGGGATCCAACTCCCACCAGTCTGGAAGCACATCCTGAGGCGAAAGCCATGAGCTATGCAGAACGGAGCAAAAGAATGGTTTTGACGTTGGCGACTCTGCTGGGCGGCTGGGTTGGCGGAGGGTTGTTGCAGGGATCCCTCTGGGTTGCCGCTCAGCCTACCTTTCAGACAGTGCCGTTGCCGCGCCTGCCTGTGGGTGTCGATCAATTGGTTTTTGATCGCCCGGTAGCCCGCTTTAACCCCAACCTGCCGGCAGAGCTGGTGATCCGCAATCGCACCGGTCTGCCTTTGGAATACGGCTTTACCGATCCCCGCCAGAAAGTCTCGGAACTGCCTGCAGGCGAAACGTTGCGCCTGAGCAACCTGTTGATCCCCAATTGCATGGCCATCAACACGCCGATGTTGGCTCCTGTGGGCTACCAGGTGAGCGTGGATTCTTTCAACGTGATCACTGTAGAAGTGCGCCTGGTCAACGATGTCTCCGGCGATCATTGCCTCGATCTGCAAGAGACAGGGGCTATTTTTGTGAATTGAGATGAGCTGATACCCATCGATTACCCATCGAACACAAGTTAAGTCAAATCCTTCAAAGGGATCCCTTACATTCTCACCTACAGTCATCTTCTGGATTTTGCCAGGATGGACGTGGGATCCGGCACGGCAGATGGCAGTTGACTTTGCCCGGTTTTGACGCTGGGATTGAGTCTATTGGAGAGCCGATCAGAGGTTTAGGCGTATCGACAGGGGCCATCCCCTGTGACAGGATGCGAACAGGATATCGAGGCCGATATTCTCCTGGACTCTGTTTAGCCTTTCTCTGGGCTTGTTGCCTGTGTAGTCTGTCTGTACTCTATCTTTTTCTTGGATGGTCTCATGAGCGATAACTTGTATTCCTGGTTTCCCCGGGCCTTGGTGATTGGCGCTGCGGTTGTGGGGTTGTCGAGCTTGCCTGCAAGGGCTCAGCAAATTACGGATCCCAGCCCAGCTCAAGCGGCCACCAATGTTGAACCTACCTCGCCAATCTCGGCTTCTTTTCGCAGCCAAGATGGAGTCAGCGTGCGTCCGGAAACGGTGAGGGTTTTCCTGGATGGCCAAGACGTCACTTCCCAGTCGGTGATTACCCGCGATTTCTTCACCTATCGCCCTGCCCAACCCCTGCCGCCGGGGCGCCGGGAAGTTCTGCTGGAGTTCACCAATACCCAGGGGGTGACCCGCCGCGTGACCTGGAGCTTCACCGTGGGTAGCCCTGTCCGCGCTTCCATCGACCTGGTGGATCACAATGCCGGCAGTCGCCCCTTGGCAGCCGGGGAAATCCTGCTGGTTACCGTCAAAGGCACTCCTTCCAGCCGGGTGACGGTTTACCTCATCCAAGATGGACGGCAAGTGCAAACCTTGCCGGCTCAGGAAGTTTCCAGCGGCACCTATGTAGTGAACGCCCTAATCGAGGCGAAAGATACCACCCGGGAAGGGATCGTCGTCGCCCGCCTGGAAAATGGTGGCCAAGTGCGCTTCATGACCGCCGAACAACCGGCCCGCCTGATCGAAGGGGCCACCGGGGGCATCCAGCGGCTGACCACCCAAGAGGTTTCCGCCACGGTCAGCGCCCCCGGCCCACTCTTGCCTCAGATCACCAACCTGCGGGATGGGGATCGGGTTTCCGGTTCTTCGTTTACGCTGCAGGGCACTACAGCTCCCAATGCTTCGGTGCGGGTGAATGTAACGGCTTCTACTTCTCTGGGGGGCATCATCAGCGCCCAACAGACCGTGACCAACCAAACGGTGCAGGCAGATGCCCAGGGCCGTTTCACAATCACCGTTCGACCTCCCATTCCGGCCTCTGGCACGGTGTATCAGGTGAATCTCACGGCCACTTCCGGCAACCAAACCAGCCCAACGGTAACCCTGCGCCTTACCCAGCAGTAGGGGTTCAAGGGATCCCAATCCATCCCGATAGCCTTCCCCCCACCCATCAAGGGATCTGGGCAGCCTTCCATGTCCAGCAGTTCAGACTTCCCTCTCTCCCCTGGGAGAAGGGCTGGGGGTGAAGGCTCTATCATCTTCAATTCCCAGGGATCCCTTGCCGGCTTGTAGGGGAGTTTTGGATAGAGGAGACTGCATTTGCCAGCGCCACAGGAGCCCGGCCACGATCAGGGTGGGCAAAACGATCATCCCGATCACCACCGGTATTTGCTCCGGCAAGGCCAAGTAAGGGCCACCATACTTGATGGCTGTGCTGATCCCGGCAGCAGCCAGTATCAATTTTAGGGCAAACCAGACTGTTTTTCGATCCATGACTTACTTTTAATTCACGCTTTTAATTCACGATTGGCTAGGGTTGCTGACCATGGCAGTGAGAATGCCGGCAATGGTTTCCAGCTCCTCAGGTACTCGATACAGCGTTAAGTCTTGTTTGATCATCTGCTGATGGGCAAGAATTTGTCCGAACTGCCAGATAGACCCCATCGTCACTGCACCGTAGATCTGAGCCTGCTGCTCCACCTGCGCCAGGGCAATCATTTCTACAGCCATTTGCACAAAGGCCCGCGTTAGATCGTCCTTTTTGGCTTCAACCACCAGCAGGATGTTCTTCCCTCGCAACAGATAATCGAGGCTGCCCTTCAACCAATTGTTGACCATCAGGGGATACTCCAGCCGCAAAGGAACTCGACAATGGAGAGCCACTTCGGTCAGCACAGGAGCCACCAGCAATTCCCGCCGCGCTGTTTCGCTGGTGAGGCTAACCAAAGGTAACAATTGTCGGATCCGATCTTTCAAAACTGGGGTTTGCGGCGGCGCAGGGGCAACAGGCCATGTCCACTCCCCAATTTCCAGTCGATAGCCAAACTGAGCCAAGATTTCATCCGGCTCGTAGGGCATCTCAAAATAAGAGCGAAAAGTATAGGATTCGTCTTCTTTAAGAATGGAGATGTTCAGCATCGGGTTCAGGAGAAGCCACGCTCAGTCTGGCACAGCTAGGGCTGCTTCAATCCGCTCTTTCAGGGTAGTCACCACTTCTTCAATGGGAATTTCCGTGGCTTGGCCGCTGGCCCGCTCGCTGAGTTCCACCTTGCCCTGTTTGAGGCTGCGCCCTGTGGTGAGGCGATAGGGGATCCCGATCAGATCCGCATCTTTGAATTTCACCCCGGCCCGCTCGTCCCGGTCATCCCAGAGGGTCTCGATGCCGGCAGTAGCGAGATCTTGCACCAGTTTTTCCGCCACGCTCATCTGCTCGGCGTCGGAGATGTTGGGCACCACCACCACTACGTGATAGGGGGCAATGGCCACGGGCCAGATGATCCCGTTGGCATCGTGGGACTGTTCCACCGCCGCCTGGGCCAAGCGGGATACCCCAATGCCATAACAGCCCATCCAGAGGGGCTGCTCGGATCCCTGTTCGTCGGTAAAGGTGGCCCGCATCGGCAGTGAGAACTTGAGACCCAACTGGAAGATATGGCCGATCTCGATGCCACGAGCCGTTTCCAGAATCTGGTCGGGGTTGAGTACAGAACGATCCCCCGCTTGCGCTTTGCGCACATCCACCACTTCCGGCAGGGGATATTGCTCGCCCCAGTTGGCCCCCACCACGTGCCGCCCCACCTGGTTGCTGCCGGTTACGAAGTTCTGCAGCAGAGCTGCCGTCTGGTCGGCCAAGCGTAAGATCTGGGGGGCAAGGTTTTTCTGCGGGCCCAAACAGCTATCCGGCAAATCAGGAGCGATGTAGCCCACCGGGATGGGATCCCCCTGCCAACTGTTCTGGATCTCGGCATCGGCCAAGGCGAGCTTGAGCAATTTGCTGGCTTGGTAGCGCTCTGCCAGGCGGCTGAGGTGGTTGGCCAGTTTGACCTCATTGACTTCTTGATCCCCGCGAATGCTGAGCAGCACTGCCACCCGCAGGCCGTTGTCGTAAAGGGCTTGGTAGAGGACGTTTTTGACGATCAGGGTAGAGGAGATTTTTAGGAAAGCGGCCAGCTTCTCGATGGTTTCGGTTCCCGGCGTATCCAGAACCTGGAAGGCGGTGTAGGGAGACTCTGCCGCTGGCGGCGGGATGGAGACGGCCTTCTCCACATTGGCAGCATAGGAGCCATCGGGCGTGTAGAGGATCTCATCTTCTCCGGCAGAGGCCAGCACCATAAACTCCTGCGAGGCCGCCGATGGACCCCCGATCGCCCCGGCATCAGCATCCACCACGCGAAACTCCAGCCCACAGCGTCTGAGGATGCGGCTATAGGCTCGGTACATATCCTGGTAGGTCTGGCGCAGGCTTTCCTCGTTGGCATGGAAGGAGTAGGCGTCTTTCATGATGAACTCCCGCCCTCGCATCAGGCCAAAGCGGGGTCGAATCTCATCCCGGAACTTGGTCTGGATCTGGTAGAGCGTCTGCGGCAACTGGCGATAGGAGCGGATGAGATCCCGGGCCAGCAAGGTGATCACCTCCTCATGGGTGGGGCCTAGGGCCTGCTCACGTCCCTGGCGATCCTTAAGGGCAAACATGATCCCTTCCGCCTGGGTGTACACCTCCCAGCGGCCCGACTCCCGCCAGATCTCTGCCGGCTGCAGCTGGGGCAAAAGACACTCCTGAGCGCCGATGGCGTTCATCTCCTCCCGGACAATCTCCGAGATCTTTTGCAGCACCCGCCAGAGGAGCGGCAGATAGGTGTAGATCCCTGGGGAGAGCCGCCGGATAAAGCAGCCCCGCAGCAGCAATTTGTGGCTGGGCAGCTCGGCCTCAACGGGATCCTCCCGCAGCGTTACAAACAGCATCTGGCTCAGTCTCTGGCTCTGTTGCATCCATTCCCCCCTCTGAGGACTCCTCCCGCTCGCACGATCAGCTCAAACTTTCCCGCCCTGTTTGGGATCCTCTGCCCGAGAACGCAGGCCTGACCGGCAGGCCAACCTGAAGTGCCTTGATGAAGCTAGACAGAGGCCAGCGTCCGCCGCTTGGTGACCATCTGGTACACCTCGATGATGTCGCCTTCCTGCCAGGATTGGAACTTGTCGATGCCGATCCCACACTCGAAGCCGGCAGCCACCTCCCGCACGTCGTCCTTGAAGCGCTTCAGAGAGTCGAGACGACCTTCGTAAACCACCTCCCCTTTGCGACGAACTCGCACCAGAGCATTGCGCTGCACCTTGCCCGAGAGCACATAGCTGCCGGCAACCGCACCGCGCCCGATGGGGATCACCAGGCGCACTTCCGCTTGGCCCAGCGGCTCCTCCACTTCTTCCGGCTCCAGCAGGCCCTCCATGGCCGCCCGCAGATCGTCCAGCAGGTTGTAGATGATGTCGTACTCCCGCACATCCACGCCCTTGTCATCGGCAGCCTGGCGGGCGCCGGGGGCCAGGGTGGTGTTGAAACCGAGGATGATGGCGTCGCTGGCCGCAGCCAAATCCACATCGGTTTCCGTGATCTCGCCAGGGGCCGCCAGCAGAACCCGCAACTGGACTTCCTCTTGGGGCAAATCCCGCAGCGCTGTCTGAATGGCCTCGGCGGATCCCTGGACATCCGTCTTGATGATCAAGTTCAACTCCTTGAGCTGGCCTTCTTGGGCTTTGGCGGAAACGCTACCCAAGCTCACGCGACGAGACAGCAGCGCCTGTTGCAGACGGGTTTGCCGCAGCACCTCCGCCCGCTCTTGGGCAATGCGACGGGCCTCTTTTTCGTCGGTGTAAACCTGAAACTCATCCCCGGCTGCCGGGACTTCATCCAAGCCCAGCAGTTGTACCGCCGAAGAGGGCCCGGCTTCCTGCAACCGCTGGCCGCGGTCGTCCATCATCGCTTTGACCCGGCCCAGCACTGCGCCGGCCACCAGGGTATCCCCCACCCGCAGGGTGCCGTTTTGCACCAACAAAGTGGCCACTGGCCCGCGGGCTTTGTCCAAGTGGGCCTCGATCACCGTGCCGCGAGCGGGACGATTGGGGTTGGCCTGCAGCTCCGCCACATCGGCCACCAATAGGATCATCTCCAGCAGAGCATCCAGGTTACGGCGGGTGAGAGCGCTCACCTCCACCATGGGCGTGTCGCCACCCCACTCCTCTGGCAATAGGCCGTGCTCCGCCAACTGCTGCTTGATGCGCTCTGGCTGGCTGCCGGGCTTGTCGATCTTGTTAATGGCCACGATGATCGGCACCTGAGCCGCCCGCGCATGGCTGATCGCTTCCAGAGTTTGCGGTTGTACCCCATCGTCGGCGGCCACCACCAAAACCGCAATGTCGGTGACGCGGGCTCCCCGGGCGCGCATGGCGGTAAAAGCCTGGTGGCCAGGAGTATCCAGGAAAACGATGCGCCGCTTCTGGCCTTCAAAGTTCACATCCACATGGTAGGCACCGATGCGCTGGGTGATCCCGCCAGCCTCTCCCTGCGCCACTTTGGTGTCGCGGATGGCATCGAGGAGAGTGGTTTTGCCGTGGTCCACGTGGCCCATGATGGTTACCACCGGCGGACGCGAGACCAGATGGTCGATGTCCTCCACGTCCAGCATTTCGGTTTTTTTAGCCTCGGGTTCTGCCTTGGGCCGGCGAATCTCGTAGCCCAACTCTTTGGCCACCGACTCGGCCAGCGACTCATCCAAGACCTGGTTGATGGTCACCATCACCCCCTTGAAAAAGAGGGTTTTGATGATCTCAGTTTCGGCCACGCGCAGGCGATGGGCCAATTCCTGAACGGTGAGGCTGCCATCCAAGAGCAACACCTTCTCTTCGGGCAAGGGCTCTGTCCCGCTAGCGCGATCGGCAGCACCAGCCTCAGCGGAGGTAGGTTGCTGCTGCAAACGGGCAGCAGGGCGGGGGCGGGCAGGGGGAGCAGCCGTTGCCGCGGGTGGGCGATAGGAAGGAGGCTTGGCGGTGGGGCGAGCCAAGGGCTTGAGGGCGTTCAGCTCAGCCTGCTTGACCGCTGAAATGATGGTCATGGGATCCAAATCCAAACCATCTCCATCTCCTTCCCCCCGTCTCCGACTGCGTTTGCGTTTGGCTTGGACGCGGGCAGCCCGCCGACTGAGAGCTTGTAGCTCGTCGTCCTCTTCTTCTTCCGTTTTGCGCTTGACCTTGGGTGGGGTAGGTCTTACGGGAGCCTCCGCCAACACTGGGCTGGGACGTTCCCCAGGGATTCTTTCTGGCAAGGGAGAGGCAGCATCTGGCTCAGGGGGAGCCGGCTTGGCCACAGGACGGGTAGGGGGCCCCACCAATTCCATCCGCCGCTGCGGACGAGGAGCTTCACCGACTTTGCTGCTGCTGACACTGTCTTCTTTGGTTGCCGGGGAGCGCGTGCCAGGGCGAACGGGTGCGCTCACCAGTTGTGGACGGGGGCGCTGCGCAGGTGGAGGAGAAGGAGCTTTTTCTTCCGCAGGCTGAGGAACGCGGGCGTGGCTGGGGGATGGTGCTTCTGAGGGGCTGGGGCGACTGGGCTCGGGAGCTTTTTGCGGCGGTTCAGGCCGCTCTGCCGGCGGTTTTGTCCCGGAGGTAGCTCGTTGAGGGGGCGAGAGTACAATTGGGCGCTTGGCCACAGGACTGGGCTCCGAGCCGCTGGCTTTGGCCGTGGCAGACTCAGAGGGAGTGGGAGGGGTTGCCGGTTGAGAAACAGTCTCCGGCTTTTGGGTGGCCTCAGACGAGCGGACAAGAGGGGTAACCTGCCGCCGCGGTGGGCCTATGAGCTGAGCACCACCAGCCGATCCCTTTTCGGGGGAGACTCGCTCAGGTCGAGACAGCGAGGGCTTGGCAGCCGGCAGAGTTTCAGCAGTCTTGGCTTCGCCAACTGGAGCTGGCTGCTGAGCGGGCGCGGGCCGACGAATGCCGACGATCGCGCTAGCGGTGCCGGGAACTTTCTGCTGAGGGCGCTCACCGACTTTGGCTTCAGCAGGAGGCTCCGGCGGCAGGCTTTCAGATGGGGGTTTGGGCCGGGGTCGAGGAGGTTTCACAATGTGGGGGGCGCCCAGCTTGCTGCGCACCAACTCAGCTTGCTCCGGAGAAATGGTGCTGCTGTGGGTTTTGAAAGGGATCCCCAGTTGCTCACAAACCTCCAGCACATCCCGACTGTCACGCCCCATCTCACGGGCAATATCATAAATTCGAACTTTATCGGTCATTCGTCTGCTAGCCTCTGCTCCTTTACTTCTCGTCAGTTTTACTATCCAAACTCAATGGGAACCAAGTTATTGGGTTGAGCCGAACCTTTCGGGCTTGCGGGGGCTTCCTCCGGCGCATCGAGAACAGCTCGGCAATCCTCCGGGGATCCGGCCTGAAGGGAACCCAGGTCTGAAGCTGCTCTGGCAACATCCACAGGGGACATCCAGTAAAGCAACCGAGGAAGAACGAGCAAATGTCAACAGCGCCTCCAGAATAACCTCTCTGCAGTTCATCCCACTTGGCCTCAGTTTTCCAGCCAACTCCCATTCTGACAGTTGAGAGGGGCTGCCGTGTGGTTCGCAACTTAGCGAACCTGAAGAGGCGCTTTGAATATCTTACCTACATTGGGAATACCTCTAAGGCTCAGGCTTTTGGAGGAGATGCCCCTGGGAATCTTGCTCAAGAGAATCCAGCAGCCGTTGGAACAACGAGTCAGGCACCGGTGCCTTGAGAGCTCTGCTGATTTGCTGCTTGCGTCGGGCTGCCTGCAGACATTCCAGCCGACGACAGACATAGGCAGAACGCCCCATACCCTCATCCAAAAGCACTTGGTGGGAATCAAATTGCCTGACCAGCCGCCACAGTTGTGAGCGAGGAAACAACTGGCGACAGCCTACACAACGGCGCAGCGGATCGGCACCCGGCAAGAGACTCTATCCTGCTGGTACACTACAAGCAAGCCCTATCTAGCCTACTCCAAATCTGGCGCCTGCGATCGCAGAAACTCAAAGAAATACTCCACCAACTGGGGATCCCGCCAACCCCTGTCTGTTTCTTCCCGCAAGATGCTTATGGCCTCTTGAACGGTGAACGCTCGCTTGTAAGGTCGCTCTGAGGTGAGGGCGTCGTAGATGTCGATGATCTGAAAGATGCGGGCCACCAGAGGGATCTCTTCCCCCTTGAGGCCGTCGGGATAACCGCTGCCATCCCAACGCTCGTGGTGGTGACGGATGAGGGGCAACACCTCTTTCATGGTGCGTAGTGGGCGGCAGATTTGCTCCCCGATCAAGACATGGGATTTCATCACCTCCCACTCTTCCGGGGTATGTTTGCCTGTTTTACCCAAGATGGCATCGGGTATGCCCACTTTGCCGATGTCGTGCAGGTAACCTCCCCACATCAGCACCTTGATCAGGGGACGGGGCAGATGCAAAAACTCGCCGAAGCTCTTGGCCATTTGTGCCAGGCGCTCACAGTGATCCCCGGTGGTGGGATCCCGGCTTTCCACACTGCGGGCAATGGCGAACAGAACCTGAGCAGCATGATCCAAGTCTTCATTGAGGTGCTTTTGGCGAACGAGGGAACGCACCCGCGCCAACAATTCCGACTCGTCAAAGGGCTTGCTCAAGAAATCATCTGCCCCAGCTTCAATACCGCGCACGCGATTTTTGCGATCGCTGGCCGCTGTAACCAATACCACCGGGATCAAGCGTGTCTCATCATTCGCTTTGATGCGTCGACAGACCTCGAACCCATCTAACCCCGGCATCATGACATCCAGCAAGATCAGATCCGGCTGGAAGGTTTTCAACATTTGCAGGGCTTGATTGCCGCTTTCGGCCTCGCTGACCCGATAGCCAATGCTCTCCAGCAGATCCCCCAGCAGCAGGCGGCTGTTGGGCTGATCATCGACGATCAAAAGATGACCGATCTCTGTCTCATCCGCCTCATCCGCAGAAGGTGTGACAGGGATCCCAACTGTCACGGGCATCTTGGGCATCTCGAGTTTGGCGAGTTGGGCACAGGAAAAGCTGGTCACTGCAGGATCCCAGTAGCAACACCTCTACGGTAATCCCATCAGAGAAAAAAGAGCATCAGGCTTTACACTGAGCTGCTCCGGGAAAGGGAAGGGTTTTCTCCCATCAACCCAGGGCTTTGTGAGCAATTGTACAAAGCCTAGATATCCTGGCAGCCTCCTTCTGTTTAGTCTGATACAGATGCTCCGGAGAGTGGATGCCCCAGTCAACTCCCCAGGCTCCTACGTCAGCTTGCCAGTTGAGTGTCGGGCCCGGTATTTGGCCCCCGGAGTACCGGAGAGTGCTGGGTTCTCTATGAATGCAAAATGAATGCAAAGGCCGAGAATTACGGCCCATCAAGAAATTAAGGGGCACAGCAGCAACACTTCTCTGGGAGAGGGGCTGGGGCTGATGGTCTGTTGAGAACGGGCTTGGAGTGGATGCACCTGAACTGGATGGATCCAATCCTAACTTGGGACTCTCGAATCGATTACTTGTTGAGAAAGTCCCCCAGATTGAGGATGGTGTTTTGCTCGCTGACGATGGCTTGGATGTCGTCGGGCAAGTTGCGGACATACTCGAGCTGGATGACGTTCGGGTTGCTGCGCAGCGCTTCCCCTTTGAGGGCGATGGCTTGGGCCTCACCGCTGGCTTTGACAATCATTCGTTGTTTGATGAGTTGAGCCTGCTCTACGCGAAACACTTCTCTTTGCTTCTCTTGCTCGGCAATTTGTTTGGCTTCGATGGCCGACTGAAACTCTTTGGAAAATTCCACATTGCGTAAGAGCAAGCTCTGCAGCACCAGCCCTTCTGGCTGCATTAGGCGAGAGAGCTCAGCGGCAATTTGTTCTTGGATTTCAGCTCGTTGCTCAGAATAAACGCCAATGGCCGAATAGCGGGCGATAACATTGCGCACCACGGCTTGGGAGGCGGGGCGAATAATTTTGTTCAGGTAATCGGGGCCTACATTGCGATGGATTTCGGGAACCCGATCCGGATCCAGGCGATAGCGCACCGAAACATCCAGATCCACCCGTTGCCCATCGGCAGTGAGAGCGGTGAGGGTATCGTCGGCTTTGACGCTGCGCTCTTCACTTCGGCTGGTCATGTTGTAGGTTTGGGTGCGCACATCGTAAAGGGTGGGGAACTGCAGCACCGGAATCAGCAGATGGATCCCCTCGCGGCGGGGAGTCATTTCCACTCCCGTGAGGCGGTTGAAGATGACGGCTTCGTAGCCGGGTTGGACAACCAGCAGACAACGGGGCAGGAGGGTCAGCAGCGCCAAAAGCAGGCCCAGCAGAGGCAGAAAGCGCGAAGTCTTGCGGTCAAGACTAAATGGTCTAGGGCGTCGCATGCGCATGGGCAAGGGCTCCGGGATCCAAGAGCTTTTTTATCTTAAGGGGTGTGCTGGCTAGCTCAGCACCCAGCGCTGCAGGGCAATGCCCAGCAGCAGGCCAAGGCCGCCGAAGCGTACCACCTGCCAAAAGGTAGCGGGGACAGGATTAAACACCTCTAGCACATAAGCCTGCAGGCGTTGCTCCAGTTGACTGGCTTCAGCTTGGATTTCGGCCCATTGTTCAGGGGAAAGCTGGGCTATGCGCTCCAATTCTCTGAGGTCGGCAAGACGAGCCTGGAGACTCTGGAGTTTTTCCTGCAGAGCCTCGAGAGGATCAAAGGGATCGGGATTGGCCGTCACGGCTGGGCTTTTGTGGGGGGGTAGGCTTGGGGAGAACGGGATCCGGCAAATCCGGTTTGGATCTCGTTGAAAGGTTTGGCTTTGATCAGCCCTGGGGGAACGGGATCCAACTTGAAGAGGGCGCGAATAGCGTTTTCCACCTCGGTGATGGGGCGGTTGCCGACGGATTGATAGACGATATTTCCCTCTGGGTCGAAGAGGAGGGTTTGAGGCACTTGTCCGGTGTAGTATTGGCCGCGCTCGTCGCCGGGCAGGAGGGAATCGACGGAATAGGGGATGAAATAGACCCCCAGCCCGTAGCGAACCTGCAGGTTGGCAATGGTGGCGGCGTATTTTTTGCAATCGCTACTGTCATCGATGTAATACACGAGGAGGGCCGGGATCCCTTGCTCTTTCGCCTGCTTCAAGGAAACGCGGGGGGGGATCATGCCGCCATTGGCCCCGTAGAGGGCAAAGATGTTGCCATCGTAACGGTCGTCGTTGAGCAGGGCGCTGGCGGGAGGGGAAAACCAACCTGTCAAAGCGATGAGCAGAGCCACCAGGAAGATACGAAGCAACAGCATGATCTCATCCTCTTCTGAGAAGGGATCCTCGGCGATCCATCTTTAGAAGTAGGGAACACCCTCATTGTGCCATCTGGCGCTGACGCTGCCCCGTTGCCGTTCAACACTGACGCAACCAAGAGCAGCTACAGCCTCAAGCAGCAAAATGAATGCGCAGGTAGTCTTCTTCCATCTTGGCGCGGGCCGGGGTCATGGCCGCTAAAGTCTGGGGCAGAACCAAGTTGCGGCGGTGGTTGCCGATGCGGATGTTCAGCTCATCCCCGGTTTTGGTCAATTCCACCTGCTCTTTCGGGATCCCGGGCAAGTAAAGATCCAGCCGGTACTGGCCGTTGTCGGTTACCACATTCAGGGTTTGCTCGGCATAGAGCACGTCCGCCGGGTTGCGATCCCCCCAGAGGTCTTTTTTCAGGCGGGCTAGGGCGTCCCATCCCACCAACTCCTCGGAGTACAGCGGGATCTCGAAGACCGGCAGGGGGGCAAAGTTTTCGTGGATTTCCTGGCGATATTTCTGTTGGGCTGCCTTCCAGGCGGCAAAGTAGGGATCCACCACTCCATCGGGCAAGATGCGGTTGGCAATCACCAAATCGGTGGCCACCCCGTAAAGGCTGAGGTAGGCGTGGGCCCGCAGCGATTCTTTGATCACCATCTTTTCGGGGTTAGTGACCAGCCGCACTGAGGTGATGCGGTTGTTGGTGAGGATGCGCTCCAGCCGCTCAATCTTCTGATAGAACTCATAAGGAGCATCCAGCACCTGGTCATTCGGCAGCGGGATCCCGGTCAGCCCCTTCACAATCGGCTCGGCAATAGGACGCAGCATTTGCGCCAGCCCCTGCAGGGGTTTGTAGAACCTGCGCATGTACCAGCCAGAAACATCCGGCAGGCTCAAGAGGCGCAGGGCCGTGCCTGTAGGGGCCGAGTCGATGATCAACACATCGAACTTGCCTTCGTCGTAATGGCGATTCACCCGCACTAGGGCAAAGATCTCATCCATCCCTGGCAAAATCGCCAGCTCCTGTGCCTGCACCCCATCTAGCCCTCGCGCCTGCAACACCTGGGTAATGTAGGTTTTGACGGATCCCCAATTCAGCTCCAGTTCGTTGAGGGCGTCCAGCTCCGCCCCCCAAAGGTTAGGTTTGACCTCGACCGGCTCATGGCCCAAGGGCTGATCGAAGCTATCGGCCAAAGAGTGGGCCGGATCTGTGCTCAGCACCAAAGTTTTCAGGCCAATCTCGGCACAACGCCAGCCGGTCGCCGCCGCCATCGAGGTTTTGCCGACTCCACCCTTGCCGGTCATGAGGATGATGCGTTGCATGAGAGTGCCATTTACATTCTTTTACATCCCTAGCCTAACCGATTTGCTGTGCTCTTCGAGAGGCAGCCAAGGGGCTGAGGTGCAGCCAGCGGGTAAACTATTCATTTGATTACCAAATGATTGCCAAAAAGCTGATGGCAATCATGGCCAAGAAGTCAAGCCTGTTGCAGGCATGTGGGAGGTATGTGATGATCTGTCGCTGGCGGAGTGTGTTGCTGGTTGCCATCCTGACATTGGGGCTGTGGCTGGGATCCCTTTCTGTGCAAGCGGCTGCTGGCCTGCCCCGAGAGCTGCAACAACTGGAGCAACAGGTAGAGCGGCTGCAAAGCCTGGTGGAGGCGGAGGACTGGTTGGAGATCCGCTCCTACATCCACGGGCCGATGGGACTCACTCGTAAGACCTTGACCGGCCTGGCGGCTACCCTGCCAGATAAACAAAAGCGGGAAGTGCTGCGCCTGGCTAAGGAGATGGGCCGCAGCTTAGAACAACTAGACTTTGCCGCCAAAGCCTATGACCAACCCGAGGTGGAGGCAGCCCAGGCCAAGGTGAAAAAGACCTTGCAGGCGCTGGAGGCTGTGTTTTCCTAGTGAGGATCCCTTCTCTCTTTGGCGACTTTGGCGATATGGTGGTTTCAAGTTAGGGTGAGACGCCTAGGCCACTGATCGCGCCAGCAGGACGGAGTCCTTGAAAAGCCTTCTGGCCCTGCGCATTCAAGGTTTTGGGTGCGGATGCAGGGCCCTAGTTTGAATCGAAAACGCAGTCATTTCAAGTAGTGTAGTCATTTTTTAAACAGGTAATGAAACATTTCTGTCGCATTGGTCTCTAACTCCCCTCTCCCTCTGGGAGAGGAGCTGGGGGTGGTCGCGGCAGCGGCGCGGAGCGTTTGGGGAGTGTCTCAATCTAGTTTGAAATGACTGTAATTTACAAACAGGCTGTAACGGCTGCTACTTACAGCGGATGTTGCATCAGCCAGAAGCCGGCGAAAGACTGGGCCCTGAGATCGGTTTGAATGGCAAGAAAGTGGAGCCCCTGGGCCTGCTGCTGGCGCTGGGCAAAGACTTCTGCCTCTGTTCGCAGTGTTTCATCTCTCAATTGTGCAAACAGATAACAATCGTTGAGGCCCGCCTCGAGCAGTAGCCGTCCGTCTGCCACACTCAAGTAGGCGGGTTCCATACCGCTCATCCAGGCTGCCATCGGCAAAGCCCGCTGCGAGGTAATCACCAAGCCGGGAATGAGGGTGCTCCGCACCACTGGTGCCAATGTGTCGGGCGTCAAAGTGTCCCAGGCAACCGGAAAAAGCTCGCCAAATTCTATCGGCCAGGCGTCGGCTTCCCGCAGATCCTCAGCTCGCAAGGTCACGAAGGCCCAGCGTTCTCCCTGCAACTTGTCCGGCAGACGGATGGGATCCGGCGGATCCGGATCCACAGGAGGTTCGGGGCTGTAGGTAAACTGAGTCTCTTGAGGGTAAACCTGCTCTGCCCGTTCTCGCATCCAAGCTTTGAGGGTGTAAACGCGACGACTGGGCAGCATCGGGATCCCAACCGCATCGCAGGCCCGTTGCAGGATGGAACTCATGCGGGCTCGAAACACACGAATGGCCGAGGGAGGCTGGGGAGCCGCTTCGAGGTAGCTCCGCAACTGTCGTGCCACCCAGGTGCTATTCACCTCTTGGTTACTGCAATACTGCGCTTGGCGAAACCGGCCGGTGGGATCGCATACCAACAGCTCCCAAACCCTTCGGTTCTGCTCATCCCGCAGGGGGACGGCGTTGAAATCCATCTGCCAGATAGGGCCGCGCGCGGGGCCAGAACGCAGGGGTTGAGTGGCCAAAGGTTCCTCCTGTTTGCACTACATGCCACTTGAGCGGGCCGGGGATCGTTCGCGCGAGCGGTGGGAAGCACTGTCCCCGACCAAGGCCAACTCCCGCTCCCCAAAAATGGCGGAAGCGTGGCGGTAGTACTTAAACTCCAGCAGGTTGTAGAAGGGATCCTGCAAAAAGAAGGTGCCGTGTTCCAAGGGGGTGTCAACAAAGCGCCAACGCGGCTCCTGATAAAAGGGCAAGGCTCGCTCCAGGGCACGGTCGGCCAGCGCCTGCCAATCCCCTTGGGTAGGGAAGATCAGGCCAAAATGACGAGGGTAGATGCCCCGCTGGGGCGTCAGCTCTTCGTGGGTGAGGTGGGCCACCAGTTGATGGCCGTACAGGTTAAAAATAACGGCAGCAGAGGTTTCTCGACCGATCTCACAGCCCAAGCCATCGCCGTAGTAGGCCTTGGCCAAGGCAATATCGGCAACTGGAAAGGCCAGATGAAAGCGGATGGGTTCCATAACGTCGCTCCTAAAAAGCCACCAAAAGTGCCCCACCAGCCAACATCAGAGCCAGCACCCCGAGCTGTGGGGCTTTTCCCCGGCTAATGGGATCCCCGCTCTTTTCAAGGTAGGCGATCTTAGAGCTGCTGCAAGGTGGGATCCCTTCCCGAGCCCGAGATAGACTATACGCCTTTGCGCAGGAGTGCCAACTGCTCGGATGCTATAACACTAGCTGGGGTGTTACCCCCGTGGCCCAGTCTGCAACAGACAACTCGGTGTGTTGAGAGCGTTGAAGAAAGGAAAGGGCAATCTTGGCTATGACCAGCATCTGGATTGAGCAGCGCCGCCGCGAGGATGAATCTCGCAACTTTTTTTGGATGGTGGCGCTGTCGCTGCTGCTGCACGTGCTGGTGCTGCTGGGATTGCTCCACTTGGGGCGGCTTTGGCTCACTCGCGAGCCAGAACAAGAAGCCATTGAGTTTATCCTTCTGGATCCAGAAGAGCTGCAGCCCCCAGAGGAAGCAGATCTGGTTTCAGAAGTTGATTCCCGCGATGGGGGTGAGCGGGTAGAAGCCCCTCCGTCTCAAGGCAGTCCACCTCAATCTCAGGCCGCCCCTCCCCAGGAGGCCCCTCCGCCGCCGCCGCCAAGACCCCAACCACCGCCACCGCCTGCCCCTGTTCCACCACCACCTGCCCCGGCTGCAGTTGCCCTGGCAACCCCAACTCCAACCCCTCCACCCAAGCCCACGCCTACCCCAACCCCCGCTCCCCCTCAGCCCACCGCGACCCCGACTGCGGCACCGTCCCCTCCCACGCCTGTCCCCAGACCTACTCCGACCCAAACTCCACCGCCTGTGGCGGCTGCTCCCTCCCCAAGGCCCACTCCCCCGCCAACTGCGGAGCCCTTGCCCATACAGCCAAGCGAGCGGGTTTCGGATCCCAGCCAATTGGCTCCCGTTCCGCCCGCTCCGCAACCGGTGACAGAGGTTCTTCCCGCCCAGCGGCCCTCTGACTCTTCCCAGTTGGGGCCTCCGGTCAGTGCCTCTGCTCCCAGCAATGGAGCCGGGATCCAGGGCAGTGGAGCTAGTGGATTGGCCAACCCCACCCAATCCGCTCCCAATCCCCCCAGTGTGGCAGCGCGGGCCAATGTGGATTGGGGTCCTTGGCTGGCCGCTTTGCAGCGAAAAGTGGAGCAAAATTGGATACCTGGGCAGACCGGTACCTCGCGCCGCACAGTGGTGATCTTTACAGTGGGTCGAGCTGGCGATCTGCAGAGCATTCGCCTGGGGCGCACGTCCGGCAGCCAACAAACAGACGATGCAGCGCTGACGGCTATCCAGAGGGCAGCTCCCTTCCTGCCCCTGCCTGAGGCTTATGAGGGCAACTCGGTGACAATTAATTTCACCTTTGATATCAACGTGCTGGGCCAGTTGACTGTAGGGGGATCCGCCAAGTAAACTACCCGACCCTGACTGCTTCGCGGTACAGAGTAGGCTTTTAGTAGCCCTGCAGTTAGTAAACTAACCACGGACCTCTGGGATGGTTTACGACACCCCCAATCGACCGTTACCAGTGCCTTAAACAACCGTTCCTGGTGTCCGCAGTATTATTATATCACAAGTTATATCACAAGGCAAGTGAAGTTGTGTATTCCTCCCGATACTGACTTAATCTGCGCTGGTGCTGCTTTAACCTCCTTTCGCTGCGTCTGAGAAACTTTGGACACTCTACAGAGTTGCCGTTCTGGTCGGTGTAGAAAGCCTTCCAGCCCAAGTCAATGCCAATAACATTGCCTGTGTATTCTCCCTGCTCCTTGCGCTCCACATCCAAGCAGAACTGGGCATAGTACCCATCTGCCCTGCGTATCACCCGCACCCGATTGATTTTGGAGTTTAGGATATGGTGTCTTGCCTCACCATTGCAGTACAAGGCAAATGTTCCTGCGTTGAAGCCGTCGGTGAACGTGATGGACATGCCGTCAGGAGACAGCTTCCAGCCGGACAGCTTGTACTCGACCGACCGACAGTTCTTCTTGAACTGCGGATAGCCTTTCCTTGGCTCTTTGTTCTTGCAACGGCGGTAGAAGTTGGAGAGGGCAGACCAAGCTCTTTCGGCACTAGCTTGACGGGCGGCAGAGTTGAGCTGGCGGGCGAAGGGGAACTCTTTGGCCAAGTCCTTGCAGAGGGAATACAGAACCGCTTTGGTCGCGCCCCGGTTATCCATCCAGTACCGTAGACACTTGTTTTGCACAAACTGCGCAGTGCGAATGGCTTCATCCAGAGCTTGGTACTGCTCTGCTGTGCCGTTGAGCAGCTTGGCTTCTCTGACCAACATATTGCTATTTTAAAGTGCTACGCACCGCTACCGCGAACAGCGTTCCTGAAGGGATAAAACGGTCTGCGCCTTACATCCCTACCCTCAAGGGCAGGGCTTTACGGCGTTTTCTCGGTAAAACCGCAGGGAGCGCTCCAGGTTGCCGACGCGGATCATGGTGTGGAGAAGGCGCATGGCACAAGCTCCGAGAAATGGGCGATGCTGCACTTATTTTAGTCTTTGACCTTTTAGTCTTTAGACCGCTGAGGATCCCTTGATGAGCCAAACGCCTCTGCAACGCACCCCCTTGTTCTCCCTTCATCAAGCTTTGGGGGCGCGATTTGTCTCTTTTGCCGGCTGGGAAATGCCGCTGCAGTATCGGGGAGTGATAGCAGAACATCGGGCAGTGCGGGAGAGGGTGGGGACATTCGACATTTCCCACATGGGCAAGTTCACCCTCTGGGGGCCGGAGCTGGGATCCCACCTCAGCCGTCTGGTTCCCAGCGATCTGAGCGCCGTTCCTGTGGGATCTGGTCGGTACACCGTCCTGCTCAATCCACTGGGGGGCATTTTGGATGATGTCATCTTCTACCGGCATCCACCGGAGGGTGAGCTGGAGCACTGGAGCGTGATCGTCAATGCAGCCACCCGGCAGAAAGATTGGGATTGGCTCAACCACCACTTCCAAGGGATCCCCGGAGTTAACCTGCAGGATCACTCCGATGCTCAGGTTCTGTTGGCGGTGCAGGGGCCGGCAGCCGAACAGGTTCTCCAGCCCTTTTTGGAGGGATCCCTGAAGGCTTTGCGCCGGTTTCAGCACGGTCAGTTTGCCGGAGCGGCGGGAGCCTTGGGAGAGTCTATCTTCGTGGCCCGCACTGGCTACACCGGAGAAGATGGCTTTGAAGTCATGCTCAGCCCCGAAGACGGCATCCGCCTTTGGGAGCAACTGATTCAGGCCGGCGTACAACCCTGTGGGCTGGGCTGCCGCGATACCCTGCGCCTGGAGGCTGCCTTCCATCTTTACGGGCAGGACATGGACGAGAGCACCACTCCCTTAGAAGCGGGCTTGGGCTGGTTGGTGAACAACCCAGGGGACTACATCGGCAAGCCCGCCATCGAAAGCCAACGGCAGCAAGGGATCCCTCGCCACCTGGTGGGGTTTCGCATGCTGCATCCGGCCATCCCCCGCAGCGGCTATGCCATCTACGCTCCCAACTCCCCTGAGCCGATCGGACGGGTAACCAGCGGCACCCATTCTCCCAGTTTGGGCTACGGCATCGGCTTGGGCTATGTCGCTCCGGCTTGGGCCAAGGTGGGATCCCGGCTGGAAATTGAAATTCGGGGGCAGCGCCAGCCTGCCGAAGTGGTGAAAAAACCTTTCTACAGTGCTGCGCACCGCTGACGCAAACGGTTACAGGTTCCCGTTAACCCAGGGTTTGGCAGCTTTGGGCGTGGAGTATTCCTGTTGCAGCCGCCGCAATTTCCGCAAGGCCCGCCGCTCAATTTGTCGGACTCGCTCTCGCGAAAGGCCGATGTGCTCCCCAATTTCCCGCAGCGTTAGGCCCCTCGATCCATCCAGCCCATAGCGAGCCACGATCACCTGTCGTTCTCGTTCACTCAGTTGGCCCACCAGCGCGCGGACTTCCTCTCGACGGGCAAGCTGGGTTAGGTGTTCAACAGGGTCGTTGTCTTCATCTGGGATGAAGTGCTGCAGCTCGGTGCCGTCTTCATCCCCTACCCCCACATTCAAGGAACGCATCTCTGCCATGTGGCGGGTGATCAGCTCCCGGTAGTTATCGCCAATATCCAGAGAATCAAAAACTTCTTCCGCTTGGGGACGGGATCCCCTTTCGGCAGATAACTCGCGGTAGCGCCGCTTCACCTGGGAGACCTTTTCGTACATGTGGGCCGGCAGACGGATCATCCGCCCCTTGTTTTGGATGCCCCGGTTCACGCTTTGCCGGATCCACCAAGTGGCATAGGTGGAGAACTTGTAGCCACGGGTGGGATCGAACTTTTCCACGGCGCGGGTGAGGCCGATGGTGCCTTCCTGAATCAGATCCAGAAACGGCAAGCCTCGATTGCGATAGCGCTTGGCAATCGACACCACCAAGCGGAGGTTACACTCCACCATTCGTTTCTTGGCTGCTTCCCCCTGCCGCAGGATCTGCTGCAGCTCTGCTAAAGGGATCCCCAGCCGCTGGCTCCAACCTTCCACAGACTCATGGGGCTGCCGTTGCTCCAAGAGCGTCACCATCCGCTGCACCTGGTGAGCCAGGCGGAGCTCTTCTTCAGCGGTGAGCAACGAGTAGCGGCCAATCGTCTTTAAGAAACGCCCCACCGCATCTTGCAAGTCAAGACTTTCTGACATATCAAACCCCACACCATAAATTCATGTCCTGTCAGAATCGCCACTTCTCCTGTTGTTGCATCAAGCCGTCTTCCTGTGTGTGAAGCTGACCTTTCTGCAAACAGCACCTTATTCATAACAGCACAAAAGCCTTTTCGTAAAGGCTTTGACTTCGAAAAATCTAATCCAGAACTCGGTGTTTGACTCACTAAATTTATTGAGTCTGGCTCACTAGACTCTATTAGGAGCGTCTAGCTGCCCATTTTGTTGATTAAAAACTCTACTAAAAGGGTGGCCGAGAAATTAACCATTTCATAAGCCTGGATTTAAGGCTTAGGAAAGTTACGAAAGATTGTTCTAAACAATCAACAAGTTTTTGATGCCAAATCAGATTGCTCATAAGCTAAGAAAGCAAATTTTTTCACTCATTTTGTTAGAACTAGAAATGGATATTTCTGTTTGCAGAACTATCGGAAGGGCTTGCTCGGCAGGGAATAGAAAGGTTCATCAGCAGGTTTTTGGAATGCCTTGAGGTGAATTTGGCACGTCATCGCCGACAACCTCAGCCGGAAACAGATGAGGACGGATCCCTGTGGGACAGATTTTTGCTGCTGCCTCCAAACATAGTGGAGACTATCGTCAATTCTTGACTTTAGACGCTAGATGTAGATCCAAGATTTCTGTGTTACCGAACACGCCAGGCGCGGATGCCTCAGCCTTGGTGCTCCGTACCGCTATCGCGAATGCCGCAGCGCGCGCCTACATAAGAAGGCAGGTCAGGCCAGCCCAGCGACCCTCCAGGCCCAGGTGTGTTGCACTCCTGCGGGAGAAAGGGGGAGCTGCGTTCCGCTCGCTCGACCCACCGCAGGATGGTTTACATTTCTTCCACCACCCCAAGGGCGCTTTATAGTGAGGATCCGGTCTCCATCGGTCAAAGGATTGGAAGGGCCATGTCTCACTTCACCACCCTGCAAGTGCAAATCAAAGACGCCGATCTCCTGGAAGAGACTCTGAAGGAATTGGGCTACGCTGTGCAGCGGAATGCCAGCCTGCGGGGCTATCTCTGGAACCGCACCCGCGCCGATCTGGTGATCCGGCAAAAGAATGGCTTCGACATCGGGTTTCGTCGCAACGGGGATCACTACGAGCTGGTGGCCGATCTGTGGGGGGCGGGCATCGATCCCAAGACCTTCCTGGAGCCGATTTTGCAGCGCTACGCCCACAAAAGTTTGCTGCGCTCAGCCCGTGAGCAGGGCTATACCATCGAGGCCGAAGAAGTGCTGGAGGATGGCACCATCCGCGTGGTGGTGGGGCGTTGGCTATAAGCCAGGTTCATCGGGATCTGCCCATGGTAGGTAAGCCTCAGCCGGCTGTCAGAACTGGCCAGGGATCCCGGCCCCAACCTTGGGATCTGGTGTTGGGGGGGCAAACGGCAACCGGGAGCGCCCCTGCCCACGCCTTGGTGTTGGGAGGTATCGAGGGGGCGCGGCGACGACTCGCCCATAGCGATGAAGCCGTGCGCTTAGCCACCCTGCCCCAGTTGCTGCAGTACGGGTCGGCGGGCCTGGCCGAACTCATTGAAGCCCTCGCCGGCAATAGCTCTTGGGCAGTCCGCTTGGCAGCTTGGCGGCTGTTGTCTCAGCTTGGCCAGCCGGAGGCAGAACAGGCCTGTTGCACCTACAGCCCCTTTCGCCCGGTGGGGGGAGCGCAAGGGGTGATCGTGGCCTATCGGCGTGGGGAGCGGGATTTTGCCTATGCAGACCTGGAGGGAGCCGACCTTCAAGAAGCACGGCTGGGGGGGATCAACCTGTGGGAGGCCAACCTGAGGCGGGCCAACTTGCGCTTTTGCAACTTCAACGGCGCCCGGCTGCGGCAAACGGATTTGCGCCAAGCGGATTTGCAAGGGGCCAAGCTGAGCGGAGCCGACTTACAGGGAGCCGACCTGCGGGGATCCGACCTCAGAGGGGCCAAGGTCAGCGGCACCAGCCTGCGGGGATCCCGGCTTTCGGAAGAGACCCACCTAGAAGAACGGGTGCGCCACATTTGGCAGTTGCAAAACTGGGGGGGACAGGGGCAAGATTTCTCCGGCCAAGACCTGAGCAAAGCCGATCTGCGGGAACTGGTGCTCTGTCAGATCCGGCTGAGGGGAGCGGATCTGAACCGGGCGGATCTGCGTGGATCCAACCTAGAGGGAGCAGATTTGGGGGGAGCCAACCTACAGCGAGCGGACTTGCGGGGGGCCAACTTGCAAAATGCCGACCTGGAAGGGGCCAATCTCAGCGGCGCCGAGCTGCGTCAGGCCCAGTTTCAGGGGGCTAACCTGCGGCGGGCCGATGTCAGCGGGGCCAACCTAACCCAAGCCAACCTGGAAGGAGCTCAGATCGAAGGGTTAAAGCACAGCGGATCCCGGATTGCCGGCCTGATCTTTCCCGACGGCACCCCGATCAAGCCCTGGTGGTGGTAACAGGTGCCTACCGCTCACCCAATGAGCCAAATCCAAAAGAATCCCAAGATCCCCCGGCAATTGGGCAAACCCGGATCACCATAGGAGTAGAGATACCTATGGGGTACAGCTATGGTTCTGGCAGAACAGCTCTCGACAAAACCGCTCACCGCCGACGAGCTTCGCAAAATGGATGCCTACTGGCGGGCCGCCAACTATCTGTCGGTCGGGCAAATCTATTTGATGGACAACCCGCTGCTGCGAGAACCCCTGAAACTGGAACATGTGAAGCCACGCCTGCTGGGGCACTGGGGCACCACACCCGGGTTGAACTTCATCTACGTGCATCTCAACCGCATCATCAAACGGGAAAACCTCAACATCCTCTACATCACCGGCCCCGGCCACGGTGGCCCTGCTCTGGTGGCCAACACCTACTTGGAAGGCACCTACAGCGAGGTGTATCCCAACATCGGCCAAGACGCCGAAGGCATGCGCAAGCTCTTCAAGCAATTCTCCTTCCCCGGCGGCGTGCCCAGCCACGTGGCTCCGGAAACCCCTGGCTCCATCCACGAGGGGGGAGAACTGGGCTATGCCCTGGCCCACGCCTTTGGGGCTGCCTTTGATAACCCCGATCTGCTGGTGGCCTGTGTGGTGGGGGATGGAGAAGCGGAAACCGGCCCCTTGGCCGCTTCCTGGCATTCCAACAAGTTCCTCAACCCCATCCACGACGGGGCGGTGCTGCCGATTCTGCACCTGAACGGCTACAAGATCGCCAATCCCACTGTTTTGGCCCGCCTCAGCCGTGAAGAGCTGCAAAGCCTGTTTGTGGGCTACGGCTACAAGCCCTACTTTGTGGAAGGCTGCGAGCCGGCAGAGATGCACCAGTTGATGGCCGCCACTTTGGACACGGTGATCCACGAGATCCAAGAAATCCAGCAGCATGCCCGCAGCAAAGGGGATCCCACTCGTCCCCAATGGCCGATGATCATCCTGCGCACCCCCAAAGGCTGGACCGGCCCCAAAGAGGTGGACGGCAAAAAGGTGGAAGATTTCTGGCGCTCCCACCAAGTGCCTCTGGCGGATCTGGCCAAAAAACCCGATCACCTCAAAGCTCTGGAAGACTGGATGCGCAGCTACAAGCCGGAAGAACTCTTCGATGAAAATGGCCGTCTGCTGCCGGAGCTGCAAGAGCTGGCCCCCAAAGGGGAAAAACGCATGGGCGCTTTGCCCCACGCCAACGGCGGCCTGCTGACGCAGGAGCTGAAAATGCCAGATTTCCGCCGCTACGCCGTGCCTGTCCCCCGCCCCGGCACCACCGAAGCCGAGGCCACGCGAGTGCTGGGGCAATTTCTGCGGGATGTGATGAAGCTCAACCCCCACAACTTCCGCCTCTTTGGCCCCGACGAGACGGCTTCCAACCGCTTGGATGCTGTGTTTGAGGCCAGTGACCGCACCTGGGTAGCTCCCATCTACGATTGCGACGAGCACCTCTCCCCAGATGGACGGGTGATGGAGATCCTCAGCGAGCACGTCTGTCAGGGCTGGCTAGAAGGCTACCTGTTGACCGGGCGACACGGGTTCTTCTCCTGTTACGAAGCCTTCATCCACCTGGTGGACTCCATGTTCAACCAACACGCCAAGTGGCTGAAAACCACCCGTCACATTCCTTGGCGGCGGCCCATCCCTTCCCTCAACTACCTGCTGACTTCCCACGTGTGGCGGCAGGATCACAACGGCTTTAGCCATCAGGATCCCGGCTTTTTGGATCACGTGGTCAACAAAAAGGCCGAAATCATCCGCGTCTACCTGCCCCCGGATACCAATACTCTGCTCTCGGTGGCCGACCACTGTCTGCGCAGTCGCCACTACGTGAACGTGATCGTGGCAGGCAAACAGCCGGCCCTGCAGTACCTGGATATGGATGCGGCCATCAAACACTGCACCCAGGGCTTGGGAATCTGGGAATGGGCCAGCAATGATCAGGGTTCAGAGCCGGATGTGGTCATGGCCTGCTGTGGCGATGTGCCCACCATGGAAACCCTGGCGGCGGTGGACTTTTTGCGGCAGCACCTGCCGGAGATCAAGATCCGGGTGGTGAACGTGGTGAACCTAATGAAGCTGCAGCCGCCCAGCGAACACCCCCACGGCATTAGCGACAAGGAGTTTGTCAGTATCTTCACCCCCGACAAGCCCATCGTGTTTGCCTTCCACGGCTATCCCTGGCTGATTCACCGCCTCACCTACCGTCGCCCCAACCACCACAACCTGCACGTGCGCGGCTACAAGGAGGAAGGCACCACCACCACCCCCTTCGACATGTGCGTTCTCAACCAGGTGGATCGCTTTAACTTGGCCAACGACGTCTTGGAGCGGGTGGATCGCTTCAAGTACCGGCGGGATCACGTCCAGCAGCTTATCCGGGACAAGCTGGTGGAGCACAAGCAGTACATCTGCAAACACGGGGAAGATCTGCCGGAGGTGCGCAACTGGAAGTGGCCCTATTGAAGGGATCCCCACTCAACTAACTTTCGCCTCTGAGCTCTGGCAGGATAGAGTTTTTGAGGGTTTGGAGGTTGAGGGTGTGAGGGGTTCAGAAAGGGTGGATGCGGATACCCTTCCCGATCTGGAGGTGGAAGAAACAGAGTGGGGCGGGATGGCGCTCTCGCTGGGGCTGGGTTTAGCCCTCTCGGCCCTTGTGATTGGGATCCGCCCCCAGGTGGTCGTTCCTTTTGGGTTGAGCGCGTTGGGTTCGGCCCTGCTGGGATCCCTGCTCATCCCCGGGTTGCGGCGCTGGAAGGCGGGGCAAGTGATCCGCCAGGAGGGGCCCCAATCCCACCAGAAAAAAGCAGGCACACCCACCATGGGCGGGATCAGCTTTTTGCCCGTGGGGCTGCTGGTGGCCGGGATCTGGAGCGGCTGGGATCCCCATTGGCTGGCCGTCGCGCTGCTCACGCTGGCCTACAGCTTTGTCGGCTGGCTGGACGATTGGCTGGTGATCCGACAGCAATCCAACAAGGGGTTGTCTCCCCAACACAAGCTGTTGCTCCAGGTGGGAGTTGCCCTTGGGTTTTGTGTCTACCTGGCCTGGCAGGGGATCCCGACAACCCTAACGCTGCCCGGAATCGGCACCCTAGCTTTGGGCTGGCTGTTCTGGCCCTTGGCCCTGTTTGTGTTGGTGGGCACCAATAATGCCGTAAACCTCACCGATGGTATGGACGGCTTGGCGGCAGGGGTGGTGGCCATCCTGCTGATTGGGCTGGGGCTCCTTCACAGGGATCCAGAGCTATCGGTGTTGGCTTTCACCCTGAGCGGTGCCTGCTTGGGGTTCCTGGTTCACAACCACCACCGGGCGCGGCTGTTCATGGGCGATACCGGATCCCTGGGGTTGGGGGGCGCTCTGGCCGGGTTGGCGCTGCTGGGGGATCAGCTCTGGGCCTTGGCCCTGATGGGGGGAGTGCTGGTGGCAGAGGCGCTGTCGGTGATGCTGCAGGTGGGCTACTTCCAATACACCAAACGCAAAACCGGCACAGGCAGACGGCTGTTGCGCATGTCGCCCTTGCACCACCATCTGGAGCTGGGGGGCTGGTCGGAGGTGCAGGTGGTGGGATCCCTCTATGGGATAACGGCGCTGCTGGTGGGGCTGGGCTGGGCCTGGTGGCACTGGACCGGAATGTGAGTTCGAGCTGGGGATCCACCGGGATTCCAATGGGGGCCTGACCTCAAACGGGTTGTTCGGCGTGGGAAATGGCCACCGGCAGATCGGCCCCCACCCGCTAAGTCCCGGGATCCCTTCTGTTGTGAGGAAAACGCAAAGATTACTGACCGATGTTTGTTCCCTGTCAAATTTCCAACTGAATCTTTTACATTCACCGTTGCAGATCGGGGATCGCTGTAACGTATAGATATGAACTTAAGTTAACATTGCCTTCCCCTGTAACCCAGTTGGAGGCCTCTAAAAGGAGTGTAATCTCATGATGCCGAGTGGCTCCAAAAATTCCGATAGGCCAGCGGCACAGTCAGGGCACAGCGATTTGGTCTCCGACCCGCCGATGCAAGCGGCTCCTTCTCCGGCAGGTGCTGCTGAGCTTTCCTCTGCGCGGCCGTACGTGGTGTTGCACGGCCATTTCTATCAGCCGCCCCGAGAGGATCCCTGCCTCAACCGCATTCAGCGACAGCCGAGCGCCAGCCCCTTTCACGACTGGAACGAGCGCATTTGGGCGGAATGTTACCGCCCCAACGCCTTTGCCCGCGTTCTGGACGACCAAGGACGGGTGGTGCGCATTGTCAACAACTATGAATTCTTGAGCTTTAACTTCGGCCCTACTCTCCTCTCTTGGCTAGAGGAGCATGACATTGAAGTTTACCAACGCATTTTGGCCGGCGACCGCCTCAGCGCTGAGCGGCTGGAGGGTCATGGCAATGCCATCGCCCAAGTCTACAACCACGTCATCCTGCCCCTGGCCAACGAGCGAGACAAGTACACCCAGATCCGCTGGGGAATTGCCGATTTCCAACACCGCTTCGGGCGCCATCCACAGGGCATGTGGCTGGCCGAAACCGCTATCGATGCAGCAACGGTCACAGCCTTGGTTGAGTGTGGGATCCGCTTCGTCATTTTGGCCCCCAGCCAAGCGCAGCGCATTCGCCCCTTGGGACAAACCGAGTGGATCGATGTCAGCCAAGGCCAGATCGATCCCCGTCGGCCCTACCGCTGCTTTACCCCCGATCGGGAGGGGTACTTGGATATTTTCTTTTTCGATGGCCCCATTTCCCGTGACTTGGGCTTTGGGGATATCGTTTACAGTACTTATTCGCTGGCGGAGCGGATCCGTTCCGCTCTGCGCTCGGACAAAGAGGGGGAAGCCTATCTGGTCAACTGTGCCACCGATGGCGAGACTTTTGGCCACCACAAGCGGGGTGTAGAACGCACGCTGGCCTATGCCTTTTGCGAGGAATTTCCCCGCCGGGGCTGGCAGGTGGGCAACTACAGCCATTTTCTCAGCCAACATCCCCCCACTTGGGAGGTGCAACTGAAACCGGTCACCGCCTGGAGCTGCGCCCACGGGGTAGGACGGTGGTCGCGAGACTGTGGCTGCGGAGCGGTGGGAGGGTGGCACCAACGCTGGCGGCAACCGCTGCGGGAGGCCCTCAACTGGCTGCGGGATCAGCTGGCCGAGATCTACGAGACGGAGGCCAGAGCCTACCTGCGGGATCCCTGGCTGGCGCGGGATCGTTACATCGAGGTGATTTTGGATCGGGAGCGCTGTGATGCCTTTTTGCAGGAGCACCAAAGCCACCGCCTCACCGCCGAAGATCGGGTGCAAGTGCTGCGCCTGTTGGAGATGCAGCGCTACAGCCAGTTGATGTTCACCAGTTGTGGCTGGTTTTTCGAGGAGCTATCCCGTCCTGAAGGGGTGCAGATCCTGCGTTACGCGGCACGGGCTATCCAGTTGGCAGCAGCAGTGGCGGATGTCAACCTAGAAGAGGAGTTTTTGCAGCGCCTGAGCAAGGCCCCCAGCAACCTCGACCTCTACAGAGACGGCAAGGGGGTCTATTGCGCCTTGGTGCGCCCCAGCTTGATCAGCCCGCAACGGCTGGTGGCTCAGCACGCCATGTTTTCCCTGTTTAACGGGATCCCCCGTTCCCAAGGATATGTGCTGGATCAAGTGGATCAAGAGCGCCTGACGATAGGCGGGTCGACACTGGCTATCGGGCGGGTGAAGCTCACTTTTCCCACCACCCGCGAAGAGCACGATCTAATCTACGCCATGCTCCATCTCGGCGGCTGGGACTTTCAATGTGGCGTCAAGCCGTTCGCTGGGCGGCGCATCTACGAGCAGATAAAAGCGCGGCTGCTGGCCGGATCCCACAGTCGGATACAGATGATCCTGACCCTGCAAGACCTATTTGGGCCGGAAACCTTCGACTTGAACGCCCTCGACGACGAAGATCGGCAGCAGATGATGCGCTGGCTCACTCAAGATACCCTAGACCGCCTGGCCCAGCTCTACCGCCAAACCTACCTGGACAATTACGGGGTCTTGATGGCCTTTCGGGCCGACGGCCTGCCGATCCCGGAAGAGTTGTTGGCTGCCGCTCAGATCACCCTCAACCAACGCCTGTTGACCAGTTTGCGGGCGATGGAAATGGAAGAGGGCAAGCGGGATCACCTGCTGGAATTGCGGGCAATTGTGCGCGAGGCCGAGCAGTTGGGGTGTCAGTTGCGGCGGGAAGAGGCAGCCCGGGTTCTGGATCGGCTCCTACAGCGGGGGATGTGGCACCTTGCCCACGCTTTTGAGCCGGAGACCTTCGGCGAACAGCTCTACAACCTGGAAGAATGGCTGCAATTGGCTGCAGACCTGCGCCTGCCCATCAACTTGGATCGCCTGCAAGAGCTCTATCTGACAGCGCTGGAGCGTCAAATTGGCCCGCGTTGCCCAGCTTGGCCCCAAGAAGACTGCCGAGACATTTCTGCCGAAAACCTGCACCGCCTCTTACAGGTTGGGCAGCGAATTCGGGTCAACGTCAATGCCTGGCTGCGTCACCTACACCCCCAAAATTAAACCCCCAAGATTAAGTTGAGAGCTCAGTGAACTTTAAAGCCATCGGGATGACAGGATTCGAACCTGCGACCCCTTCGTCCCGAACGAAGTGCGCTACCAAGCTGCGCTACATCCCGACTGACAGGCCCCTTTAACCGCCCGCCGAAGCTCAACAAGTATAGCACGCCGGCTACGAACAATGAGGACAAGGGATCCCCAGCAGAGAAGGGGATCCAATCTGCGCTAAGCTGCAAAAAATCCCCCCTCTCGTCAGCCCAAGTATGAGTCAGTCTAAGGGTTTCCGCAAATCCAAGCCTGAGAAAAAACCGGCCAGCTCCAACACTGCCAAGCGCAAGGAAGCCGCCAAACGGTACGACGAGCTGAAAGCCAAGGGGATGCCGGAGTTCAACATCTTTGCCCGCCGTCGCCAGCCCGCGCCTGGCCAGCCCAACCCTTGGCTGCCGGTGGGATCCCTGGCAGTGGGGCGTTCCAGCGCCATTCACCAGGCCATTTTCCAAAACGAGGAAGAACTCAAAAAAGCAGCCGTCAGGCTGTTTCCCCGTCTCGGCAAGGTGAAAGATGACCTGGAGTTTGGGTTTCGCCTCAAGGACAAGGACTTCCAAGACGAGCCGATCCAGGTGGCGATCCGTCCCCAGCCTTCACCCCTTCAAGTCTGGATGGCCAAAATCCGAGGTTGGTTGGGCCTCTCCAGCAAAGGAACCTCCAAAAAAGCTTAGACCGCCGCAAAGGCCCTGGGCAGCCAGCCCAAAATCAGAGGGTTGACCACCTCTGGGCGCTCGTCGTGGGGGCAATGGCCTGTATCGGGGATGGGGAGAAACTGGTAGTCGATCCCTTGCACATGGTTTTGAAAGCCGCGACCCCGTTGAATGGGCGTCCAGGGATCCCCTTCTCCCCAGAGCACCAACAGCGGGCAGCGCACCTGAGGCAATAGGGCTTCAGGAGTTGGGCCAGGGGGAGCGGTGAGAATCGAGGCAAACACCTGCTGAGCGCCCACATCACAGGAAGGGGCATAGAGAATCTCCACCAGCTCATCCGTAATGGCGGCGGGGTTGCGGTACACCTGCTTGAGAGTTGCGCGAATACGCTGCCGCTGCCGCACCCGATCGAACAAAAATGGCCCCGTCACCGGAGAAGCCGCCAGAGCGGTGAAAACACCCATGAAAAGGCGAAACATCGGGTTGAGCTCATGGGAGCGATGGTTCAATCCCCCGGCGCAGTTGAGCAGCACCGCCCCTGCTGTTAACTGGGGATGCCGGGCAGCCATCATCAAGCTGAGCAAGGCACCGATGGAATTGCCGATAAATACAGCAGGCTGCTGAATGTGCTGCTGCCAAAAATCCACCAGCAACTCCGCCCACAGATCCAAGGTGTAGGGGAGAGCAGGCTTGGCCGAGCCGCCAAACCCCAGCAAATCCAGGGCATAGACCCGGTATCCTGCCGCAGCCAGCACGGGGATGTTGTGCCGCCAATGGCCGATGGAAGCCCCAAATCCATGCACCAAGACCAGCGGGGATCCGGATCCCTGCACCACATAGCGAATGGCATGTCCGCGCCAGCTCCAGACTTGTGGAGCAAAAGGAGCAATGGCATCAACCGCAGAACCGGCAGGAGAAGCAGTCAGCACAGCCTGAAAACAGACCCAGTTAAAGATGTAGGTAGAAACTCAGAGCCATCCCTGTTCATCATAGCTTCGGAATGCCTTTGTCTCCCGTCTCTACTGCCCTGCCTGCTGCTGCAGTTGCGGGTTCAGGTGCCGCCGAGGTGGGGTTGGGCCGGTCAACATGGGACGAAAGCATGCTGGACTTCTTGGGATCCCCGCCCTTGGCTGGATGGCATAGCACCCGGGGATCAGCTAGAAATCGCAGGAGCCCCGCACTGTACCCGTAGGGTCAGTGTCGGGAGGAATGCGCTTTGATGAAGTACAATGAACTTATGAGCCAAATCCTGACCATCTCCTGCAAGCTCAAGGTGTCCCCGTCGCAAGCCGCTAAATTGGACGTGACGATGGATGCCTTTATGCAGGCACTGAACTGGGTCAACCAGAACACGCCGGAGAAGATCGTCAATGCGGTCAAACTGCAATCCCTTTGCTACTACGAGATTCGCGCCCGATTCGGCTTGTCCAGTAACTTGGCCCAGCAGGTCTGCAGACGGGTGGCCGGCGCCCGCAAAGTGGCGAGACAGCGCAACCGTCCAGTTAAAGAGTTCAAGCGTAGGTTCGCTACCTACGACGCTCGTATCTTCTCGTTCCGCGAGAAAGACTGGACGGTGTCGCTGACCACGGTGGAGGGTCGGGAGCGCTTTGAGCTGTCCATCGGCAACTACCAGCGTGGGATACTGGCGGGTTCCAACCCAAAAGCCGCCACGCTGGTCAAGCGGAAAGACGGCTCCTACTACATCCAGATTTGCGTAGAGGAAAAAACACCCAAGCAACAAGATACCGACAAGGTGATCGGGGTGGACTTGGGGAGGACAGATATTGCCCATACATCGGAAGGAGATAACTGGAATGGACAGCAGTTGAACAGAGTCCGCGACCACTACTCCCGGTTGAGGGCGGTACTCCAACGCAAAGCCAGTAAGGGCACCCGCAGTTCGCGGCGCAGATGCAGAGAACTGTTGCAACGGCTGTCTGGCAAGGAGAGACGCTTTCAAGTGTGGGTCAATCATCGCATCTCCAAAGCTATTGTCTCCAGGGCAAAAGCTACCAACAGCGCTATTGCTCTGGAAGACCTGACAGGGATCCGGGAAAGGGTCAATCAACAGCCACGCAGCAAAGCCGAGCGGCGTAGGACCAACAGTTGGGCGTTCTACCAACTACGTCAGTTTCTGGAGTACAAGGCGAGGGTTGCAGGGGTTTCTCTGATTCTTGTTCCGCCTGCCTACACGTCGCAGACCTGCCACCGGTGTTTGCACATCCATCCCGACCCTGCGCAATCCTACCGCAGTGGTAAGTCGTTCAAGTGTGGGCACTGTGGATGGGAAGGGGATGCGGATTTGAATGGTGCGAATGTGATTGCGCTCTTGGGGGCTGTCGTAAACCAGCCTAGAGGTCCGGGCTTGTTTTGTTCTCTGGTAGAGCAGAGCAGGCTCAGGGCTACTGAAAGCCCGCTCCGTACCGCTTAGCGGTCGGAGCCGGGTAGTTTACCTTTCGACCTCATTTCGACCTCATTATTACCTCATTATTTTGTAGATTTTGTAGCTCGGCTGGGTTGAGCAGAAAGAGCGCTGGGAAGCGCAACCCGTCCAAGGAGGTCGGAGCCGGAAGCCAGTTGGACAGGTTAAGGTGAAGAGACTGTTAAGATTCTTATGGTTTTGCTGTTGCCAAGGCAACACCGCACCAACTAACATCTCGCTACACTGCGACCGCTCATGATTCATCCTCTGCTGCAACGGCTGCACCAATCCACCCTGACCCCGCTGCGGGATATCCACTGGACGCCGGAATTGTTCGGAATCCTCTTGGTGTACTTTGTGCAGGGGGCGGTGGGGCTGGCACGGCTGGCCACCAGCTTTTACCTGAAGGATAGCTTGGGCCTCAGCCCGTCTCAGGTGGCGGCGTTGATGGGCGTTGCCATGAGCCCCTGGATCCTCAAGCCCCTCTACGGCCTGCTGTCGGATACCGTACCGGTGGCGGGCTATCGGCGTCGTCCCTACCTCTTGTTGTCAGGGCTTCTGGGGTGTGGGGCTTGGCTGGGGATGGCCCTGTGGGCACCGACGGCTGGTCTGGCCACCCTGTGGATGGTTTTGGGATCCCTGGCGGTGGCGGTAGGGGATGTAATCGTAGATTCGCTGGTGGTGGAGCGGGTACACGGCAGTGACTGGGCGGGGACGGGCACGCTGCAATCTTTGACTTGGGGGGCAACGGCCTTGGGATCCCTGCTCACCGCCTATTTGGGAGGAGCGCTCTTGGCCCATTATCCGCCGCAGGTGGTGTTTGGGCTGACGGCCTTTTTGCCGTTGTTCATCGCTCTGGCAGCTTGGGTTATCGCCGATCAACCGGTGGTGTTGTCTCAGGGCTGGGATCCCTTGCAACAACAGGTGGGGCAGGTGTGGCGGGCGCTGCGGCAACCCAGCATTTTGCTGCCGGTGCTGTTTGTGTTCGTTTGGCAGGCCACTCCCAGCGCCGATGCGGCTCTTTTTTACTTTGTCACCAACGATCTCGGCTTTGGGCCGGAATTTTTGGGTCAGGTGCGCTTGGTTACCAGCATCGCCAGTTTGCTGGGGGTAGGGATCTTCCAGGTGTACCTGCGGCGGATCCCACTGCGGCCCCTGTTCGGCTGGATGACCGTGATCTCGGCAGGGTTGGGCCTGACCAGCCTCATCTTGGTCTATCACCTCAACCGGGATTGGGGTATCGACGATCATTGGTTTAGCTTGGGGGACAGCCTGGTGCTGACGGTGGCAGGACAAATTGCCTTTATGCCAGTGCTGGTCTTGGCCGCCCGCCTCTGCCCCCCTGGGATCGAGGCCACCCTCTTTGCTCTGCTGATGTCGGCCTTTAATTTGGCGGGGTTTCTCTCCCAAGAGCTGGGATCCCTGCTGATGCATGGGCTGGGGGTAACGGAGACCGATTTCAGCCGGCTGGGGCTGCTGCTGATCCTGACCAACCTTTCCACCCTCTTGCCCCTGCCGTTTTTGGGCTGGCTGCCGGAAGAGAGCATGACCCTTGGCGGAGCAGAACTTGAGGCGGAAGCCCATGCCTCTCTGGAATCCTTTCTGCGGGATGTGCAGGCAGAAGAAGCGGAGACAGCCTTGGCGATGGAAGGGGTCTCTCTGGCCGAAACCGACCCAACCTAAAGAGACTCTGTCTGGCCTCGGGAAAGGCATACAGCCTCGGTGTCCAGCCGCTAAGATGGAGGGATGAGCTGGGTAGCCCCCACAACTCACTCGGATCTTTCACTTCAGGAGGGGACCGTGCTTCATCGTAGGATCTATCAACTCAGCCGCGAAGGCAAGGATGTGTGGATCTATCTGCGGGATCAGGGACGCTGGCTGGAACGGGCCAAGATCCTCGATATCGAAGGGGACACCATCCTAGTTCGCTACGAGACAGAAGATGAGGAGGAGATCTGCTCCTGGGAGGAGATGATTCGCCTGGAAAGCATTGGAGCTGTTGCTCAGCGCCTTTCCACCATTCCCAAGGGGATGCTCAGCACGTCAGATTTGCTCACCTCAGAAGACTGCCCTCCGGCTGAATTGCTGCATCCGCCACTGTTGCCTACCGAAGGAGAAGATCATCCCAGCAGCGAGCGCCTCGTGGAGGATTACTACCTGGATCGGGAGGCTCCTGCCGAGCTGCCGGTGCGCTCCAGTGGGGAAGATCTCAAACGGGCGGATCGTGCCCGGCACGATGCTGAAGGCACGGATTGAGTTCTCCGTTTGCCAGAGCGGCGCAGAAGAGCGCTTGACATCCTCAGGTTCAGACGCCAGCTCAGAAGCCTAGAGGTGGATGGCCCGGCCACGGCCAGAAAAGTTCTCTAGAGTTCACCTTGGCAGATGAAGGGGATCCCAAGGGCGGGATTTACTTTGCCAGGCCCTCAGTTGTGCAGGGTCGGATGGTCAGTGGGCCGTAGAACTCCTCTTGGCACAGCTCCACCTGAGAGCGGGCAGCCATTAGCAGCAATGACCAGAAGACTTGAATGGGGTGAATGGTCCCGCTGCTGCCGTTTTGATAGCTTTTTTGGCAAAAGTGTTGCTGGAGATCGACAAAGCTGATCTGGGTCAGACCCTGCTGCCAAAGCTGAGCCAGCAGAGATTCTAGCTCGGCGGTGGTTTCCAAAAGGTTTTCCGGGTGGGCTAGCTGAGTGATGGCCGACAGCGCTTGCTGGCGAGAAATCCGTTGGGCCAGCGGCTTTGGGGCAGCTTCGGGCTGGTGTTCCAGCAGGGTTTCCAGCTCTTGCAGGTGGGCGATGAGTTCTTTGAGGGTGATGGGCCGGGTACGTTGAAGACGGGGTGCTGCCCTGGGTTGCAACACGCGATCCAAGTGCGCCAAAGACCAGCTTGGCCAGGGATCCACTTCTACCTCCACCGGGCTGGGCTCACTTTCTTCTGCTTCCGGTTCTGCCAAAGCCATCGCCTTAAGATAGACCAACATGGCAGCGTGGAGCAGGGCTTGTCCCGACTCAGACAGGTCATGGCTGCTGCTGGTGGGAGCCATACGGGCCAGAAAGCGATCGATAACCTCGATGACCTGCACATCCCAGGGATCGATCTCGCCTCGTTCTGCCAAATCAATGAGCAGAGCAATTGCCTCTTCGGTCGGTGAGTAGGCCATAGCACCCCACAGCTCCCTGACCCTTACTGTAGCCCTCAGGCCGGATCCCGGCTATCTCTAGCCATCTCCCATGCCGATCCGAATCCTCTGGCTCAATCGCTGACGTGGTAATATAGAGATCCTGCTCTAGTCGATAGCTGCTAGAGTGGTATCTGCGGGCGGTTAGCACAGTGGTAGCGCACTTCCTTCACACGGAAGGGGTCACAAGTTCGAATCTTGTACCGCCCATACCCGCAAACCTGCTCCTGCAGCGAGCTTCAACAGTCCAAGTCCTTCTCCTGGAGGAGAGATACAGGCGGCTAGAAACGACTTTTTCCGCCCCGGGGTCTCCCTGAAGCGCGCCTTAGGGAGAGGGCTAATGGCTGTTGAGAACAACTCCGCTTGAGCTTCCAGCGTCTTTGCTGCCAGGCCAGTGGAGAAAGGGAAGAATGGTAGCCTAATCAAAGGGTAGGGTTGAGGCCATGCAAGAATTTCGTCCCGCTAACGCGATCAGAAACCTTCGCTTCATACTCCTGGGCTTGTGGATCTTGAGCCTGCTCGTTCTCCTCATCCAAAACTGGGGATCCCCGGCAAGGGTTGTGGTGGGTGGGCAATCGGGATCCCCGCTTCCTCTATCGTTGGTGCTATTGGCCTCTTATGGGGCAGGGATGGGGCTGGGATTTTTGTATGTAGGCTCCTGGCGATTGCACGACCGGGTGTTCCAGCGACAGGCCATCCGTAAGTTAACTCAGTTGAGCGACCGAGTTCGCTTTTTGGAAGCCCAGCTGATTCCCCCCGACCACTATTTGCCCCAAGATCTGCCGGAGTACGAGCCGGATCCCCAAGCAGGCCGCTATTCCTATTCCAATATCCCGCCGGAACGCATTCGCGATCCCGCTCCTGAGGACGACGATGCGGCAGCAGCTCCCAACTGGCGGATTGTCCAGCGGCCCTACGCCGACGAGGAGGAGGAAGGATGGGATTCCTAAACTGGTGGAAATCGTCTGCCGCTCCTGCGTCTGAGCCCGACCCCCGCCCTGAACCGCGGGGACAGAACAACTATCTGCTCATCGTCCTAGACAGTTGCCGCTTCGACAGCCTGCTGGCGGCCAACCCCAAGCACTTGCTGAAGTTGGGCCCTCTGGAAAAGCGCTGGAGCTACGCTTCCTGGACGGCCCCTGCCCATTACAACCTGCTCATGGGCCTGCTGCCCCACACCAGCCCCATCCACGTTTTTGCGTCCGAGCACTACAAGCAAGATTATCTGCGCTACAACGAGCGGCTCGGCACCCGGCAACCCATTGAGTTCAAGCATCTGCTGCCTCATCTCTATTTGCCGACGCTGCTGAAGCATCAACTGGGCTACACCACCCACGCCATGGTCTCCATGCCGGTGCTCAACCCCAGCACGCTGCTGAATCGGGATTTCGATTCCTACCGCCTCATGCCCCAGCACAACGATATGGCGGCCATGGTGGAACAGTTGCGCTTCGAGCCGGATCGCCCCAGCTTTTACCTGTTAAACGTGGGCGAAACTCACTATCCCTACGCGCTGCCCGATGAGGATCCCAGCTTGTGGCCCCGCATCTCGGGGGTGAATGGGGTGTTGAAGCGGCTGGATGAAGGAGAAGAGGACGGGATCCCCTTTTTCGATTCGGCCCAGTTGGAAGAGCTACGGCAGCGACAGATCCAGGCGGTGCGCTACCTGGATGGGATCTTTGAACAGCTGTTCGACCTGGTTCCCAAAAACACCTACATCACGGTTACAGCCGATCACGGCGAACTGTTTGGGGAGGGAGGCTACTTCGGCCACGGCCCTATCCACCACGAAAAAGTGCTGGAGGTGCCTTTTATCGAGGGCAAGATTCGCTAGGATGAGGCCCTCACCCCCAGCCCCTCTCCCTGAGGACAAGGGTGGCCATCGATAGCCCAGCAACTGGGCTTACCAGGATTGAGCCTCTGTTTGCCTGCCGGTTAACGCGATCGCCTGAATCGCATGGGCAGAGCCTCTTCCCTTTTGGAGCAGCTAGATCTGCTGGGTCTCCGGCTTGGGCAGGGTAGGATCCCGGCGGGGTTCGCCGTTGGCGCTACTCGGACGGAGCCCTTGCGGGGATCCTTTTACACCGGAACCCAACCCATCTTCGGCGGCCAGGTCGGCAGAGCGGGCGATCTCGTAAAGGCTTTTCACCACACTGCTGAGGGGAATGGCGACGATCACGCCCAGGATGCCCCCCAGTTGCGCCCCCACCAACAGGGCAATCAAGATCCACACTGGATTTAGCCCGATCAGCTCTCCCATCAGGCGGGGGGCGATGACCCGATCCTTCACCTGCTGCACGATCAGGGAAACCAGCACCACTTTAAGGCTGAGCCAAATGTCCTGAAAGGCCAGCAACACCGCCGCCGCCCCAATGCCAATCACCCCCCCCACCAGGGGGATGACCTCCAGCAGGCCGATCAGCAGGCCAAACAGGAGCCCGAAAGGTACCCGCAAAAACCCAAAAACCGGCACCAGCATCAAGGCCATGATGAACCCCAACACCAACTGGCTGATGAGGAAGTTCTGAAAGCTGAGGGCTAGGGCTTCGCCAATGCGCGGCCCCCAAGGTTTGGGGAAGAGGCTGAGCAACCCCTGCCAGAACTGGCCCCCGTAGAGCAGCATGTAGAGGGCCAACACCAGCACCAGCACCAAGTCGATCACCTGGTTGAACGTACCCAGAAGGAGATCCAGGGATTGGCCGGCAATTTTCTCGGCGCTGGCCTGCAGGCGGTTGAGAAGGGTATTGACCAGCTCCGTCTGGCCAAGGTTGATGTTGCGCTCGGCGGCCCAAAGGCTAATCTGGTCGAGCCAATTTTGTAAGGTGTCCACCCACTCTGGGATCCGCGCCCCCAGCTGCACCACTTGCTTGGCCAAGACCGGCACCACGGCGATCCCCACCAAGACCAGCAGCACCACCGAGAGAGCAAAGACCAGGGTGACCGCCAAACCTCGACTGACCCGATAGCGCCGCAGCACCTGCACCGGGTAGTTGAGCAAAAAGGCCAGCACCGCCGCTGTCAGGATGGTGGTGAGCAAATGCCCAAACAGCCGACCCACCTGTATGGCCAGCCAGCCGCTGATGACGATCAAGATCCAGGTGAGCAGCAACCGCTGCAAGGGTGAGAAGCGATTCATGCCGGAGCCATCCCCAAGGGATCCCAAAGCGCTTAAAAACCCAGGATGCTATACCCACTATCCACGTAGATCACCTGGCCGGTAATGCCGCTGGCCAGGTCGCTGGCCAGAAAAGCCGCCACATTGCCCACCTCTATTTGAGTGACATTGCGCCGTAGGGGAGCTTTCTCCTCCACAGCATGCAGCATGGCATGAAAATCGGAAATGGCCGATGAGGCCAAGGTGCGGATTGGGCCGGCAGAAATGGCGTTCACCCGGATCCCGGCAGGGCCCAGCTCGGCAGCCAGGTAGCGGACACAGGTTTCCAGGCCCGCTTTGGTGACGGCAGCCATGTTGTAGTTGGGCACCACTCGCACTCCTCCCAAGTAGGTCAAGGTGAGGACACTGCTGCCGGATCTCAGTAGGGGCTTGGCAGCCCGGCAGAGGGCAATCAGGGAGTAGGTGCTCACATCCATGGCCAGGGCAAACCCCTCCCGCGAGATATCGCTGAAGTTGCCGCTCAGCTCCTCTTTTTTGACATAGGCCAGGCAGTGAACCAGAATATCGACCTGACCCCATTTTTCGGTTACCCCCTGAAACAGATCGCTGATCTGCTGATCGCTTTGCACGTCGCAGGGGAGGAGAAAATCTGGCTGCAAGGGATCCGTGAGTTGCTGAACTTTGGTTTTGAAGCGATCCCGCTCGTCCGGCAGATAGGTAACCCCTAGGCTGGCCCCCGCTTTGTGCAGTTGCTGAGCAATGCCCCAGGCAATGGAGCGCTCGTTGGCAATGCCGGTTACCAAGGCTTTCTTTCCCGTCAGCTGTAGCATGGCAAAAAAAGTAGGGGTGTATTCCTTTCTATCCTCCCACAGGTGGGAGCTGGGGCTGGGAGAAGGGATCCCAGGCACTCCTGAACTCCCGTTAAAAAGGCCCGGCTTCCACAATGAAAGTCCTTTTGGTTGAAAAGGAATATTGTCTGCTGGATCTCCGCAGCCCTGTTACCCGTGCCGAAATCATCGAGCACCCGTGGTCGTTGGAAGATACCTCCCTCAACCGGGCTGATAGGTGGAAGCAACGTGCAGTTCCTTGAGCTGCTTCGCCTCAACGCTGGAAGGAGCGCCGGTGAGCAAACATCGCGCCTGCTGGGTTTTGGGAAAGGCGATGACATCCCGGATGGAATCTTCCCCGGCCAGCAACATCACCAGCCGATCCAGGCCGTAGGCAATGCCGCCGTGGGGCGGGGTGCCATACTCAAAGGCTTCCAACAAAAAGCCAAACTTGTCCCGCGCCTGTTCGGGGGTGAGGCCAATCGCTTGAAAAACCTGCTCCTGAATTTCCCGCTGGTAAATCCGCAGGGATCCCCCTCCTACTTCCACGCCGTTCCACACCAGGTCATAAGCCTGGGCCCGCGCCGTTTTCAGGTCGGCCAAGTCGTCGGGGTGGGGGGCGGTAAAGGGGTGGTGCAGGGCTTCCAGGCGATTTTCTTCGGCGTTGAACTCAAACATGGGAAAGTCGGTGATCCAGAGGAGATTCAAGGCGTTCTCTGGGATCAAACCCAGCTCCTGGCCCAGGTGCAGCCGCAGCCGGCCCAAAGACTCGTTCACCACTGCCGCCGGCCCTGCCCCAAACAGCAACAGATCCCCTGGCTTGGCCTGGGTGAGATCCAGCAACCGCTTCTCCTGCTCGGGGCTCAAGCTCTCTTTCAGGGCGCCGATGGTATCGAGGCTGTCGGGCCGCACCCGGATAAAGGCCAAGCCGCCCGCCCCATACTGGGTGACCAGCTTGAACAGATCCCCGCCTGGTTTGATGCGGGTGTTGGAGATCTTTTCATCGCCGCCGGGCACTGGCAGGATTTTGATCAAACCGCCCTCAGCCAGCACTTTGGCGAAGACTTTGAATCGGGATCCCTGAAACACCTCCGAAACATCCACCAACTCCATCCCAAAGCGGGTGTCAGGCTTGTCGGAGCCGTAGCGGGCCATGGCCTCGGCATAGGTCAGGCGCGGGAAGGGACGGGGCAGGTGGATCCCTTTGACAGTTTTGAAGATATGGCAGATCAGTCGCTCGTTGAGCTCCAGGATCCCTTCTTGATCCATGAAGCTCATCTCCATGTCCAACTGGGTGAACTCCGGCTGCCGATCCGCCCGCAGATCCTCATCCCGAAAGCAGCGGGCGATCTGGTAGTAGCGATCCACGCCAGCCACCATCAGCAGCTGCTTAAAGAGCTGGGGCGACTGCGGCAGGGCAAACCACTCGCCGGGGTTGACGCGGCTGGGCACCAGGTAGTCTCTGGCCCCTTCTGGGGTGGAGCGGGTGAGGATGGGGGTCTCCACCTCAATGAAGCCCTCTTCATCCTCTAGGAAACGGCGGATGGCCTGGATGACCCGGTGGCGCAGTTGCAGGTTACGGGACATGCGCTCCCGCCGCAAATCCAGGTAGCGATAGCGCAGGCGGATCTCTTCTCGCACTTCCTCTGCTTCTTCTCCCGAGACGCTGAAGGGGAGCTGCTTGCCGACTGGACTGAGCACTTCCAACTGTTCGGCGTAGATCTCGACCTCGCCGGTGGCCAGGCGAGGGTTGAAGGAGTCGGGGGGCCGTTGCTGGACAGTTCCCGTTACCCGCACCACATATTCGTTGCGCACTTCCCCCGCCAGTGGATATGACTGCGGAGTTTTCTGCGGATCCGCCACCAGTTGCACAATGCCAGAGCGATCCCGCAAATCCAGAAAGATCACCCCCCCGTGGTCGCGGCGGCGGTCGATCCAGCCGTAGAGGGTGACGGTCTGGCCAATGTGGGCCGGGCGGACTTCGCCACAGTAGAGGGTGCGGGCCGGGCGATGGATGGCAGCAGGCATGGAAGAGGTGAGAGAACAAGGGTCTGAGCCCCTATCATACAAAACTCAGACCTCCTGCCTCGACTCAGCTTCTCAAGAGCATTCAGGGGATCCGCCCAGGGCTACCACAATCGTGCAGGTGTTGAGGCGCATCATGGCGATGTAGGTTTCAGCACCGCTGCCTGCTTCCCCCAAAGAATCGGAGTACAGCTCCTGTTCCGCTACCTTGACTCCCGCTTCAGCGGCCACCGTTTGGATCAGGGCCGGGTTGAGGGTGGTCTCGGCAAAGACAGCCGGCACCTGTAGAGCGCGGATCTCGGCCACCAACCGGGCCACTGTCTGGGCGCTGGGCTGTTCTTCGGTGCTGATCCCCAGCAGGGATCCCCCCATTTTCAGGCCGTAGGCTTGGGTGTAGTAGGCAAAGGCATCGTGAGTGGTCACCAAAACCCGGTTGGGAGGGGGGATGGTCTGAATTTGCTCCCCAATCCAGGCATGAAGCTCCTCCAGCTCTGCTCGATAGGCAGCAGCATTGGTTTGGAAGAAGGTCGCCTCGCCAGGCACCTGTTCCGCCAGCTCTTGGGCAATGCGCTCCACCATGAGGATGACGTTTTCCACATTGCCCCACACGTGGGGGTCGGGAGTGGGGATCCCATCCTCCTCATTAGTGACGATGGGATCGAGGATCTCGGCCAAGGCAACCCGCCGCGCTCCTTGGGCCGTGGCTTCGATGAGACGCATCAACCCCGGCTCCAGGTTGTAGCCATTCCAGAACACCAAGTCTGCCTGCTCTAGGGCCACCCCATCCGCCGGCGTTGGCTCGTAGACATGGGGATCCATTCCCGGCTGCAGCAGGCTGGTGAGCTGGATGCGATCTTGGCCCACCTGCTCTACCCAATCGGCGATCAACGTAGTGGTAGCCACAACGCGGGGACGCGCCCATCCCGAACCGGCCAAGGCCAGAAAACTGCCGTTCCCGTCAGCGAGACAGAGTCCTATTGCCAAGCCGAAGGCCGCTACCCAACGGCGCCGCCCCCAAAGGAAGACAAGACTTTTGATCATCGTTTCATGGTTTAGATGTCCCTTTAGGGTACACTGGACTTACCGAAAATGAAAACAAAATGAAAAAGCAACTTCCTCCTCTCCCTCTTGGTCCGGCCAGGGGATCCCTGGTGGTGCGGGATCTGACGGTGCGTTACGGCAGCCTGCAGGTGCTGCAAGGGATCCAAGCTGAAATCGCGCCGGGGCGCATCACGGGCATCCTCGGGCCCAACGGAGCCGGCAAAAGTACGTTTCTCAGAGCGCTGCTGGGGTTGGTGCCGCTGGAACGGGGGGAAGTGCGCTACGGTGGGCAAGCGCTGTGGGGAGAGCAAGTGGCCTATGTACCCCAGCGCTCGGCCATCGACTGGTCGTTTCCCGCCACGGTGTGGGATGTGGTGTTGATGGGGCAGGTGAGAGCTGCTGGCTGGTTTCGCCGCATCGGGAAAAAGGGGCAGCAGCGGGCTGCTCAAGCCCTGGAGCGGGTGGGGATGGGGGCCTACCGGGATCGCCCCATTGGAAAGCTGTCGGGGGGACAACAGCAGCGGGTGTTCCTGGCGCGGGCCTTGGCGCAAGAAGCGGAGATCTACGCCCTTGACGAACCCTTTGCCGGGATCGACCAGCCCAGCGAAGCTATTTTGTTCCAGGTGATGCGGGAGCTGGCAGATGCCGGCCACATCGTGATGGTGGTTCACCATGATTTGGGTCAGGCTTTGGCCCGCTTCGACGAAGTGCTCCTGCTGAACCGGGTGTTGATCGCCCAGGGATCCCCGCGGGAGGTGTTGCAGCCAGCGGTGTTGCAGCGGGCCTATGGCCGAGCCCTGCTGCTGGACTCAGCTGCCTAGGGAGAGTTTGAGGTCAACAACGTTATGGAATGGCTCTGGCACAGCCTGGCGGATCCCTTGAGTTTTGCCTTCATGCAACGGGCTCTGCTGGTGGCGGTGGCCGTCGGCATTCTCTGTGCCGTGGTGGGCAGCTATCTGCTGGTGCAAAGCTTGGCCCTCCTGGGGGATGCCATCAGCCATTCGCTGCTGCCGGGCCTGGCCATTGCCTACATGCTGGGCCTCAACCTGTTTGTGGGAGCCTTTGTGGCCGGTCTCCTCAGCGCCCTCTTAATTCAATGGATCCGCTCCGCCAGCCCCCTCAAGCCGGATGCAGCCATGGGGATCGTCTTTTCGGCCTTTTTTGCCTTGGGGATCCTGTTGATCACTTTGATCCAACGGCGGGCTCGCATCGATCTCAACCACTTCCTCTTCGGCAACCTCCTGGGGGTGAATGCTGTCGATGTGCTGACAGTGGTGGGCATCACCCTTTTGGTGTTGGGGTTAGTGGCCCTCTTCTTCAAGGAATTGACCTTTTACAGCTTCGATCCCTTGGGGGCCAAAGCAGCCGGCCTGCCCACCGAGCGGCTGGGGTGGGGGCTGATGGTGCTCACTTCCCTGACGTTGGTGGCCAGCATGAAGGCAGTGGGCGTGCTCTTAGTGTTGGCCATGCTGATCACGCCAGCGGCAACCGCCTATCTGGTGGTGCCTCGATTGCACCAGGTGATGCTGTTGGGATCCCTATTTGGGGTGAGCGCCAGCCTGCTGGGGATGTACGCCAGCTACTACCTCAACGTCGCCTCCGGCCCAGCCATCGTCCTGGTGGCCTCCGCCTGGTTTAGCCTGGCCTTTCTGGGCAGAGTGTTCTCAGGAACGCGCTAGAAACCAGGGATCGCGGGTTGGGATCCCTGGCTCAAACCTCATCTGAGAAAGGGTAGATGCATGTTAACTCAAAAGCGGGAAGAGCGGCCATCCCGACTGCCGCCTGCACCGGCCTGCCGAGGCAACGCCTTGTTGACCCTCAAATCCCGGCCCATCCAAGTAGCGCCATCCAGCTCGTCGATGGCTTTTTGCTCATCAGCTTCGTTTTCCAGCTCCACAAAGGCAAAGCCCCGTTTACGGCCAGTCTCCCGATCCACTGGCAGCTTAATTTGCTTAACGGTGCCGTATTCGGCGAACACAAGTCGCAGGTCCTCTTCGCTGGCCTTGAAGGACAAATTACCTACAAAAATGGTCATGGTGTAGCAAACTCCGAACCTTACCCTTTAGCGTTCAGTTCGGAGGCTCACCTGGTTAAACCATTCGCTCAATCCGAACCTCATGCCAACCACATCTTAGTCTTCCCAATGGCATTTGCAAAGCCATCCTTCCAGCTTTTTGTCCGAGAATTGGGAGAACTTTTGTAGCAAGATGGAAACTCAGGATCCTAACCTTCATGGGCGATTGCTTTGGCCCAACGGTTGGCGTTTGGGAGCGCCGGGAGAGCGGGGATAAGGAGGCGGCGTGGGGGCTACTTTCTCCAGCAGTAGGCAGTGGCGCACCCCACGGCTGCGGGGTGTGGTGAAGGCTTCTACATGGATCAGTTTTCCGCCCAGGATCTTGAGGGCCCGCTCCAGCGTTTGGGCTTCTGCCTCCGTCCAATGGCCACGATAGAGAATGGCACGCCCCCCCACCTTGAGCAGTGGCAGGCAATACTCGGCGCAGGTCTCCGCCGAGGCCAGGGCCCTGGCCAGAGCAATATCATAGCTGCCCCGTTCCTGCGGGTCTTGCCCCCAAATTTCGGCCCGTTGAGCCACCGCCCGCGCTTGGGTGAGAGAGAGCCTTTGCAAGATGTCCTGCACAAAGGCAATCTTGCGTTGGGTGCTGTCCAGCAGGGTAAAGCGGGTTTGGGGCAGGGCAATTTGGGCCGGGATCCCTGGAAACCCTGCCCCGGTGCCGATGTCGATCCCCCGCCAGGGTTGAGCTTGGATTGCCTCCCAGGATCCCAGCAGGCGTAGGCCCCGCAGCGAATCCCACAGGTGTTTCTCCCAAAAGTCGATGGGATCGGTGATGCGGGTCAGGTTCTGGGTTCGGTTTCCGGCCATCACCAGCGGATAGAGCTGTTGCAGTTGCTGCTGCTGCTGTTCAGAAGGCTGCCAACCCAGCTCCGCCAGCCAGCTTTCCCACAGCGTCTTGAGCTGTGGGGGCTCAGAGGAAGAAGCGTCAGCCTTCTTCATCCCAGGGATCCCAGTTTCAATCCAGCGGGGATGGCTCTGTCGGCCCAGCCTTTCAGCTCTTGGGTCAAGCCCTGCAAAGAACGGTCGGTGCCCAGCAGCTCTTGGTTTAAGCAAACCAACTCCTGCAAATCCAGCTCCTGACAGTTGGCCCAATCTTCCGCCAGCAAGTTAATCGGCTGCGGCTGAGCCTGAAGCAACTGATGAGAGGCCAACTCCAGCTCTACATTCAAAAGCACCTGCTCCAACCGCTCTACCCGCTCCTGCATTTGCGCCAGCAGGGCTGCCAACTGCTGACAGCAATGGTGAACCCGCTGAGCATAGACCTTGAGCGGCAGGGTCAGCGGCAGCAACGACTCAGACAACAGTTGAATCAGGTGCTGGGCCTCCAGTTCTTCCAGTTGCAGGTCTTGCCAAATGGCGTGGTAAAGATGAAGCGAGCGACGACAGGCTTCCAGGCGCTGGTAGCAGGGCTGTAATACAGAACCGCGCAGCTCCTGCAGATAGTCGGCCCACAGTTGCCCAGCCTCTACTACCCAACCTGTCTGGAAAAAACTCCACCCCTGGGCCAACAGCCAACTGATCAACAGGCCCGCCAACAATTGGTTTTTTTGTCGCAACAGGAAAGGCGAAAGGTGCTCTCCCCAAACGGCTAACCCCAGCCAGATCAGGGCAGCCAAAGTCAAATGGGGCAAGCTGATCATCTCGGCCAACAGCTGGGCAGACCAGCGCTGGCGCAGCATCCAGATCACCCCGGCGCCCAAGCTGTACAGCCCTCCCCCCAACAGCGGGATCAACACCAGCCACAGGGGTTGTCCCCTCCACAGGTGCGATAGTGACCCATCTTCGCCCAGCGCATCCCAACTGAGCAAGTACAAAGCCAGCAGAGCCAAAACCACGACCCAGCCCTGCTGTCGCTTGAGACGGCGGGCTAGAAGACGACGGCGGCGGCGCAGATAGGTTTGAAAGGACTCGGCAACAATCGACATAAAAAAATGGCACTGCGGATCCCTACCAATACCCCCACCGGCCTGGAGCGCTCCTTCACGATCATAAGTCTTAACTTTGCTAGGTCATCTGGCTTCTGTATTGCGTTGTTGGCGGGAGTCATGCCCAGCCGGTGGCCAGCTTTTTCAGGGGCTCATCAGGCGGTTTTTCGGCGAGACTCCTCCGAGAAGCGCTGTTTTCTCGGCAAGCCTGACAGAGGCTTTTTAGAGCAGGCAGCCGCGTGCAAGCTCTCCACCCCTGTTACCATGGAAGAGCCCTTAATGTTTCTTTCGTATCCATCGTATCCATAGCCAAGCTAGTCTCTTGGACCGGCTTTTTTATTGTGCACTGTGCCAGGTTTTGTGATCCCTTCTGCATCTCCTCCCAGTTCCGGCCTTTCCCCCCTCGAAGTGCAGCGCCAGATGATCGTCATTCTCGATTTTGGATCCCAGTACTCTGAGCTCATTGCCCGCCGCATTCGCGAAACCCACGTCTATTCGGAAATCCTTTCCTATCGCACCTCTGCTGAGCAACTGCGGCAACTGCAACCGCAGGGCATTATCCTCTCCGGGGGCCCCAACTCGGTGTATGAGCCAGCCGCTCCGGTGTGTGACCCCGAGATTTGGAACCTAGGGATCCCGGTTCTGGGGGTGTGCTACGGCATGCAACTCATGGTGCAGCAGTTGGGGGGCAAGGTGGAAGCAGCCCAGAAGGGGGAATATGGCCGTGCCGCTCTGCACATTTTGGATCCCACCGACCTGCTCACCAACCTGCCGGAAAACAGCATCATGTGGATGAGCCACGGGGATTCGGTTACCGAACTGCCGCCGGGCTTTCACACCTTGGCCTCTACCGACAACACCCCCTATGCCGCCATTGCCGATCCAAGGCGTCGTCTCTACGGGGTGCAATTTCATCCGGAGGTGGCCCACTCAGAGGCTGGCGCCTTTCTCATCCGCAACTTTGTCTATCACATCTGCGGTTGCGAGCCCACCTGGACAACGGCAGCTTTTCTGGAGGAAGCCATTCGAGAGGTACGTGCCCGTGTGGGCAATAAGAAGGTGCTGTTGGCCCTCTCGGGGGGGGTAGACAGCTCTACTTTGGCTTTTCTGCTGCACAAGGCCATCGGCGACCAGCTCACCTGCGTGTTCATCGACCAAGGGTTTATGCGCAAGGAAGAGCCCCAGCGGCTGCTGCGCCTTTTCCAAGAGCAATTTCACATTCCCGTCCACTACGTGGATGGCCAGGAGCGGTTTCTCCGGCAGTTGCAGGGGGTTACCGATCCCGAAGAAAAACGCAAACGAATTGGGGCAGAGTTTATTCGCGTGTTTGAGGAAGAATCCCAGCGGCTGGGTCCTTTTGAGTACTTAGCCCAAGGCACTCTCTACCCAGACGTGATCGAGTCTGCCAATACCCATGTGGATCCGGTTACTGGAGAACGCATTGCCGTCAAGATCAAAAGCCATCACAATGTCGGCGGCCTGCCCGAAAATCTGCGCTTTAAGCTGGTAGAGCCTTTGCGCAAGCTCTTCAAAGACGAGGTGCGGCAACTGGCCCGCTCTTTGGGTCTGCCGGAAGAGATTGTGGGCCGCCATCCTTTTCCGGGGCCGGGGCTGGCCATCCGCATTGTAGGCGAGGTTACCAAAGAACGGCTGGAAACCCTGCGAGAAGCGGACATGATCGTGCGGCAGGAGATCAACCGCTCCGGCTACTATCCCAAACTTTGGCAAGCCTTTGCCGTGCTGCTGCCAGAGGTGCGGTCGGTGGGGGTGATGGGGGATAAGCGCACCTATGCCTGCCCGGTGGTGGTGCGGCTGGTTACCAGTGAAGACGGTATGACCGCCGATTGGGCGCGAGTTCCCTACGACCTCTTGGCCACCATTTCCAACCGCATCGTCAACGAGGTGCCCGGCATCAACCGCGTGGTTTACGACATCACCTCCAAGCCCCCTGGCACCATCGAGTGGGAGTAGGCGGGATCCCTTGCGTCTGGCCTCGATTCCCGGCTGGATCGATGGCTACCTATGGCCAGCTTCCGGCAGGGAATAGGAAGGGCTTGAGCTGAAGGGCTGAGCGGCTTGGACTTCCATTCGGGCCAAAGTCGTAGCGGCATCCGCCAGTTGCAGAGCAAGGTTGGCACGGCTAATCGGATCCCGGGCATTCCAGAGATCCTGTCCCAAACAAAACACCCGATAGCGAAAGGCTTTGATCGAGCGCGATGGGATGACCTTGACAGTCATGGCTACAACCTCTTCTCCACAGAGACGTGAATAGTCAGCAGAACCCGCTCGGGCTCAAGGTAAACAAATGTTACCAAAACAACCTCGTCCTCAGAGGTAATGCTTACCGGGCAGGTGGCTTTCGGGGGTTCCACCCGTTCATGCCGTACCCCCACAGTGTATTCTCCAATTGGCAGGTCATCAAATCCAGCGTCCGCATAGATCAACTCAATGGTTTCTTCCGCAATCAACTGCCCCTCTCGCTCCAGGAAACTGAGAAAAGGGATTCCATCGATGGAGGTGAGCGCGTTGTTGGCCTGATTGCGGATCATCACAAAGATGTCGGACATGGAAGGTAAGCCCTCACCTCTGGGCTTTAGGGCCAAGGCTGCTGGAATATAGCCCAACTTTCTTTAGCCTGGACCGCTGTCAATCCATGGTTCAGCGACCCAACCCTCGACCCTGTGTATCCGGACGGACAAGACAGGCCTGGAGCTTTTCCCGCAACTGGGCTGTATCGAGATGTTGACCGATGAGCACCAACTGGTTCTTGGGCTGACCCGGCCATTCATCGCTGCTGAGGGTATAGCGCCGCCCACTGAGGTGAAAGATGTGTCGTTCTGGGCTTTCCTCGAACCACAACACCCCCTTGGCGCGAAAGACTGCATCGGGCAACTCGTTGAGAAAATTTTGGAAAGCATCCAAAGAGAAGGGCTGATCGCTCTCAAAGGCCAGGGAGTTAAAGCCGTCAGCCTCAATGTGGCTGTGATGGGAGTGGTGGTGGTCAGGGTGTTCGCAGTGGTCATGATCGTGATCGTGGTCATGGTGGTCGTGACTGGGATGGTCATGGGCCTCTTCTCGGGGCAAGGAACTGGCCTGAAACAGGTCTGTATCCAAGATCAGCTCCAGGGGGACTGCGCTGTTGACGGTGCGCAAAATACGGGCATCCTCTTTGATCTCGCGGATGCGTTTTTCCAGACGCTCGATTTCGGCTTCCTCAACCAAGTCAGTTTTGTTAAGGAGAATCACATCCCCATAGGCAATTTGGCTATAGGCCACGTCGCTGTTAAACAGATCGGGGGCAAAATTGGTGGCGTCTACCAGCGTGACAATCGAGTCTAGCCGCGTCAGGTCTCGCAATTCTGGCCCTAAAAAGGTGAGGGCAACCGGCAAAGGATCCGCCAATCCCGTGGTCTCCACCACCAAGTAGTCGATTTTGTCGGAGCGTTCCATCAACCGCAACACGCTCTCGGCGATGTCGTCCCGGATGGTGCAGCAGATGCAGCCGTTGTTCAGCTCGACCAAATCTTCTTCGCTGGAGACAATCAATTGCGCATCAATGCTGATCTCGCCGAATTCGTTGACCAGCACCGCTGTGCGCATCCCTTTTTGGTTGTTGAGGATGTGGTTGAGAAGGGTGGTTTTCCCACTGCCCAAAAAGCCCGTGATGATGGTGACAGGTAAGCCTCGCTTGGGCACTTCGATGGTTACGGTCATAGAGTGGCAGCGATCCGATATAGAGGGAACTCTTCCACTTTATCCTCTTGTCCTCATTGCCCTAGCTGTCTGAAGCCGATTAAACCCTTCAGATGCGATCAGTAGAGCCTTTGCGCCTCGGCATTGGCGGCAGCCTTGGCTGTCTGAACTGGATGGTCTCTCTCTTTCCGGCTTAATCCTCCAGGGTCAGATCGCTTCCTCTAATCCCCCGGCCCTGAAAGTAGGGTTATTTCGATTCAAACTGGGACAATGCACCCAACACCTAAAACGTTGAACGCAGGGGGCCAGGGAGCTGTTCTCAGTGGCCCACGGGTCTCACCCTAACCTGAAGTGACTATCGATAACATCCCTAGGTAGACTATAGTGCTGACCCACCCCAGCTTGGCCTGTCAAGATGCCTACCTGTCCTGGGTTACTTCCACCTGGTTGCCCGGCTCTAGGCTGACGCGGAACTGTTGTGCGCCTGTTGGCAAGGGATCCGGTGTCAGATCGGGCAGGTTGGCAAAGGGGGTTTCGGCTCGGCGCTCTCGGGCAAGCTCATTCTCCGGCTCGGCAGCCAGCAGGGATCCCGTCCTATCCACCGTTACCCGGTAGACCAAGCTCTCTGGCCAATCGGGGGGAGACTGCCACTGCTCTGCCAAAATGTCTCGCAGACGGGAAAGGGGATCCGCCCCTGCTGCCTCTCTTCCCGCTGTTGGGTCAGATTCTTGGAGGGATGTGGCCAAAGGCTGCGATTGACCCGTCAAGGCAGGGGTGGTGAGCCGCTCTTGCGGGGAAGGGGAAACTGCGGGATCCCTGGGGGTGCGGCTGGCCCAGATCCCAACACCGGCCACAACTGCGATCCCTCCCACCAGCAGGGCCGCGATTCCGGTGGGCTGTCGATACCAAGCCCGCGTCACCGGAGTTCCCAGATTGGCCAGTTGGGGAATGTCATCCGCCACCTGGGAGAGGTTCTCCAGCAGGTCGTACAACTGCGTCATCGACAAATCCACCTGCGCGATGCGATCTTCCCCTTGGCGCACCGTGAGACGATGAAAAATAAAATCAAGCGGACGGATGGCCACGGTACCGCTGAAGGTTCCCTTGGGTTCCCCACTCAAGTGGGATCCCACGTAGCGGTCGATTACGGTGATCAAATCGTTGAGCCAAACGTTATCGCCGTGTAAAGTTTTGACTGTCTCCCCCTGGCGGATTTCCAACTGACACTCGAAGCTGCGCTGGATGGCTTGCAGCGGCGGCGTTGCAGAGGAGTCTGAAGAATTGGAATCGGCAGGGGCTTCTCCCCATACAGTCAGCGTAGAAGTGGGCTGTTGATAGGTGTGGCTAATCAGGGTGAGGCTGGGCATGGCAACTGCGGGCAAACAACACGGGTAGAGGGCTACAGAGGCGATAACAGAGGTGATAATTGACGAACCTGCCTCAAGAAGAGGGTGAGGTATCGGGGCCGGAGCTGTGGGCTACCCCCTCTTCTTCCAGATCGCTGCCGGCAGGCAAATCCATCTCAGGACGGCTGAGCAAGGCTTTCCACAGGCGCTGAGCGCCTTTCGGGCTACTGTAGAACATCAGCTCAATCAAGATGCGCAGGGCCAGCTCGGTGAGGCTATTCTCATCGCGCACGTCCCCATCCACCATGCGGCTGCGGTAGTGAGAGAGGAATTCATCCAAGTAATCTCCCACCAGCGGCTGACGGAAGGGGCTGAGCTCTTGATCGACAGCGGCTTCCAGTTGCTCCAAGGTGCTGCGGATACGGGCTTGTTGCTGAGCAGCCAGATAGGCAATCACCATCACCAGGGCACGGGCCTCTTCGATATCCACCTTTTTGCGCCCACCGCTGCTGCGGCGCAAGGGGTTAGCATTGCGCAGTCGCCAGAGAGTCACCCGATCGCCAATCTGCTCTTCCAAGTTGAGGGCTTTGGCTGCGGACAGAACCGCTTCGGAACTTTCTCCGCTCAGGGACTCCAGCCCCAGCAGTAGCAAGTCCAACTGGGCTTTGATGGTACCGGTGGCTGTGTTCAGGCCAACGGGCCGACTGTCTAACTGAATGTGCTTGTGTTCCACCGTCACGCTGTCAATGGGAGCTTTGGGTTTTGACGAAACTCTATGATCTCCTGTCCAAGCCAAACCTGCAACCTACCTCCCTGCGCTCTAGTCTAAAAGACTTTGGGCATGCTAGACTGCTCGCCAGCCTGCCGAGAGTTGAGCTCTCAGGGTTCTTCCCCAAAACGGGGTAACTCTGGATGCATCTTAGACCAATAAGAATGGGTTTTCTGGGCCGGTTTCTGTTTCGGCAACACCCCTACTCCTAGCTGAACTTGGGCTTTTGGACTCAGGGGGATGGCTACTTATAATGGGGAAAGCAGCTGCTGCTTTGGCCTTTAAGAGCTAAGTGACTACCCACCTTTATTGAGTTTCCCTTTTGTTGACACCAGCGACTCTAGGTGCAGCTTGATTCATCATGGCCTCTTCTGCTCGCTGCAGTACTCAGCCTGTCCCTGTTCACTGGGTCTTGATCTTCAGGGATCGATTGGGGCAGAGGGGGGTTGTTCTGGATAGTATCTATTACTCAGTGGGACGGTCTAAAGACAATCATATTCGCCTTTACGATCCCTGCGTCTCTCGGAAACACGCTTCCCTCATCCGCATCCCAGGTTCAGGGCCAACTGCACAGGGATCCCTGCAGTACAGCTACATGGTATTCGATGGCAGTCCGGGATCCAGGCCCAGCACCAATGGCCTATTCGTCAACGGAAAACGGGTTTTGTCCCATCGCCTTCAGCTTCTAGATAAGATAAGGTTTGGGCCGAACGTAACAGCAATTGTGGAGACAACGGATCGACTCAGCCCGGAAACCCTAGCCAAGTTATTGCAGCCTCTGGATGCTGCTAGCTCTACATCCCCATCCACCTTTGATTTTAATAAAGACACGGAGCCGAACCCGGAAAACCTGGCTCAGCCAGAGGAAGAGGATTTCACTGTTGCCTAAGCCAACCCAACCAGTCTTCTGAATCCTCCTGTGCCCCCCATCCCACCTGCTCTGAGCGGCTACTGGCAAAATGCCTTTGACCTAGAAGCCCATCTGGGATCCTTCCTGGGCCTTGGGGCTGCCGATCTGCGGGAGAAACTGCGGGCAGGGCAGCAGCAATTGGCGGAGTTGGGCCGGCGAGACTTTGGCTGGGATCGGGCAGATGCGTTTTATCGGGATCAGGTGAGATCCGCCTATCTGCTGGATTTGGCGGCTTGGCACCTGAGCAGCACCGACTACATCGGCGATACCTTACGCCTGGTGGCGGATCATGCCCGCGGGTTGGTGTTGGATTTTGGCGGCGGCATCGGCACCCATGCTATCGGGGCGGCCCTCTGCGCAGCGGTGGATCAGGTGATCTTCTGGGATATCAACCCCATCCATCGGCAGTTTGTGCAATGGCGGGCGGAAAAGCTGGGCTTAACCGAGCGCATCCACTGTCCAGAAAACTTCCCAGAAGAGATCTTTTTTGACACGGTCATCTGCTTCGATGTGGTGGAACATCTGGCGGATCCGGCAGCGCAGTTGCGGCAGTTTTACGACTGGCTCAAGCCGTCAGGTAAGCTTTTGATCAACTGGTACTTTTTCAAGGGGTTTAACGGCGAGTTTCCTTTTCACCTGGACGACCCGCAAAAGGTAGAGCAATTCTTTCAGGTGCTGCAAAGCTGTTTTTTGGAGGTGTTTCACCCCTATTTCATTACCGCCCGCTGTTACCGCAAGTGGGATAAAAGCTGAGATTGGAGAAAACCAAGGTGCTGCGCTATTTGCGGATATTGTGGCTGTTTTGGAGCACCTCAATCGCGGCAGAAATGGAGTACCGTGCCAATTTTTTCTTTGCCAGCCTCAGCAGTCTGGGTGGCTTGGGATCCGCTCTGTTTGGGCTGTCGTTGTTTTACCAGCAGGGGCACCGGCTGGGCGGTTGGAGTTGGCCGGAAGCCCTCATCGTGTTGGGGGTGTTCACCATTCTGCAGGGGGTGTCGGCCAGTCTCTTTAACGTCAACCTCAATCGCATTGTGCAGCAGGTGCAGGAAGGCACCTTGGATTTTGTTTTGCTAAAGCCAATAAGCAGCCAGTTTTGGCTGTCGGCCAGGGTGTTTTCCCCCTGGGGCCTGGTGGATATCGGCTTTGGCCTGTTGCTGATTCTCTACGCCGGGATCCAGCTCCATTTGCCTGCTTGGGCCTATGCTCTGGGGCTGCTGCCTCTGCTGCTGGGGCTGATCATCCTCTACAGCCTCTGGTTTATGTTGGGAGCCACCAGCATTTGGTTTGTCAAAATCTACAACGTCACCGAGGTGCTGCGGGGCCTAGTAGAGGCAGGACGATTTCCGATAGTGGCCTATCCGGTGGCCTACCGCGTGTTTTTCACCTTCGTCGTGCCGGTGGCTTTCCTGACCACCATCCCGGCGGAGACCCTGCTGGGGCGAGCCCAATGGCCGTGGCTGCTGGGATCCGCTCTGCTGGCGGCAGGGCTGTTGTGGGGATCCCATCTCTTCTGGCGCTTTGCCCTGCGCTTTTACACCAGCGCTTCCAGTTAAAGTCTGGGCCAAAAAGCTTGGATCCCACGCATCCGAGTTTCCAGGAGTTGAGTAATTTCTACAGACGCGCCCCACGCGCTGACATCGCGGAGAACAACTGCCTTCAGTACAAGGCAGAGGGAATCGCAGAGTTCTCTGGGTTGAGGGCAAAAAAGTTTTCACTGCAGCGCTTTGCAGCCACAGGCTCTGTGGTTTAGGGGGGCTTGTCTGTCAGTGGTTTTGATGGTTTGTCGATCTTTTGAGGAGCCTGTTCAATGCACAAACACACAAGCTTTGTAGCAGCATCTGTGATAGCCGGCAGTTTTGCTCTCTTGGGCTGTGGCAGCAGCACTTCGTCTTCGATGATGCCTTCCCAAGCGGATTTGGTGGCTTTGAGCAGCGGCAATCGCCTCACCTTTATCCGCTCTGCCGATGCCTTTGTGCAGGGATCCCTGACGGTAACAGGAGTGAACGGCAACCTCATTGGTATCGATGTGCGCCCTGCCAACCGGCTGCTTTACGGGCTGACCGACACCAGCATCCTTTACACCATCAACTTGCAGACCGGTGTCGCTACCGTGGCCAGCACTCTGTCGGTTCCCTTCACCGCGGGCACGCTTTCTGGCATGGATTTCAACCCTGTTCCGGATCGGCTGCGCTTGGTGGGAGCCAATGGCCAGAACTTCCGCATCAATGTGGATACGGGCGAAGTGATCCAAGATAGACCTTTGGCCTTTGGCCCAATGGAACTACAGGGATCCCAGCCGGCCATCACCGCCGCCGCCTACACCAACAATGTGGCGGGTGCCCAATCCACGCGGCTGCTGAACATCGACGGGCAACGGAACCTGCTGGTGTTGCAGAATCCCCCCAACGATGGGGTTCAGGTGCCCATTGGCCCTCTGGGGGTGAACTTCGGCCCTATGGGTGGGTTTGACATCCGTACTGCTGATGGAGTGGATACCGGCTTTGCCATCGGCGGCTCCACCTTGTATCGAATTGACCTCAACACCGGTCGGGCCACATCCCTGGGCACCCTGCCGGGTGGGCCGTTCTTTGGCTTGGCCGCCCTCTAGGAAAGCCGATTCCCATTTGCCTATCTAAATCAAGGTTAATCAACATTAATCAATGTTTTGGATTCATTGATTTGGAACCAATTGTTGGAATCGTTTTGAGATCGTTGCTGCTGTTGATCCTTGACCCGGCCCGATCCCAGCTCAGGATTGGGCCTTCTATTTCCCCACAAGTCAGGGTTGACCTTCGCCTATGCAGACGATAAATTATGAGAGCCGCTGCCCTGCTTGGATTACTCTGGGCGATGCTTGTGCCTCTGCAGTTTCTCTCTCTCTTCCATCCCGTTTCCTCTTCCCGCTCATGAAGATCGAGGGCGACAAAGCTGAGGAATCCCTGCAGGAAAAAACCGATGCAGAGGTGTTTGCAGCCCTAAAAGCAGGCCGGTCACAAGCTCTGGCCATTCTCTACGACCGACACGCCGGCTTGGTGTACGGAATTGCCTGCAAAATGCTGGGCAGTACTGCCGAAGCCGAAGATCTCACCCAGGATATTTTTTTGAACTTGGCTCGTTCCTGATACATTTACGCTGAACACTGCTGAACATCACTGTTCAACTATGCAGCGATAGCATTCTGTTTGTTTCCAAACAGAATGGCGGTATTCCGCAAAGCTTTGAGTGGAATACCCAAAGCGCAGTTTCCGTGTCGTCTTACTACCAATTTTCTGCTTTGCTTTGGCTACCATGTTGGCAGACTCGAAAGTAAACAGAAAGATCAACTGGTAGTAATCCGTACTGAACATATTATACATTATTTTCAGTATAGTTGAGCTTATTATTGACTAGAGTCATGCTCCTTTGATCCCAGACGGGGATCCCTGCGCACCTACCTGAGCATCTTGGCTCGCTCTCGCTGTTTGGATCGGCTGCGCTCTTGGCGGAATCGACAGCGCTCCCTGGAACAGGGCAGAGTGGAATTGCAGGGTAGTCCTGCTGCGGATCCCACCTTGGAGCAGTTGGCCCAAGCGGAACGGGTGGCCGAGGTGCAAACGGCCTTGGCCGAGTTGTCCGAAAGTCAACGGCAAGTCTTAAAGATGGCCTATTACGAAGGCATGAGCCAAACGGAAATTGCCAAGCAACTGGATCTGCCTTTGGGAACGGTCAAAGCCAGAGCTCGGCGGGCTCTGCTGCGGCTGCGCGAGTTGTTGGGAGGCCCCTCATGAAAGCCGAATCTGTGTCTCCCGAAGAACTGCAACTGTGGCTGGCAGGCTATGTGCTGGGGGATCTCTCCCCGGAAGAGGCCGAGCGGCTGGAAGCCTTGCTCAAGCTGCGCCCGGAGCTGCACCGAGAACTGCAAGCGTTGCAACGGGCGTTGGAGACAGCCTACGGCGTGGAGGAAAAGCAACCTCCCCCCGCCCTGCGGGCTTCTCTGTTGCAGGCACATGCGGAGCAGGCAGCCCAACCGATGCGCACCCCCGCCTGGATTGCCAAGGGATCCCGTCTCTGGCAACGGGGCTTGGGGGCGGTGGCCGCAGGCTTGATCGTCGCTTTGGGGCTGGGGAACCTCTACCTGTGGCGCAGGCTGCAGCTAGCCCAGACGCAAGGGATCCCGATCCCTGGCGAGGTGTTGACCTATGAATTGCAGCCGACTGCGGAGAACCTAACCGGCTCGGTCAAGCTTGAGGTGGATCCCCAGCGCCTGCAAGGGCGATTGGTGGCCCAAGGGTTGCCGCCTTTGCCGGAAGGCCGGGTCTATGCCCTGTGGGTGGTGCTGGAACCGGAGGCGCCCTTTACCACCGATAGGGCGGGGGCCGTTCTCGTGGCAGCTTTTCCGGTGGATGAAACAGGAAATCGCCAACAGGAGCTGCGCCTACCGCCGGTGTTTGAATCTACAGAATGGGTGCGGGCTGTGGCCATTACCGAAGAGGATGGCAATCGTCCCCAAGAGCACCAGGGATCCCCTTTGTGGATTTCCGGCTAGGGATGGATTGGCGTGGCCCGATGGCACAAGTAGGCGATTGTGATGCAGATGGATGTCAACCCAGTCTTGTGACCAAGGCAGAAGGCCTTAAGATAAAAGTCGCCACCCCAGCGAAGAACTTGGAGGCCACCCCATGGGCGAAGCGAAGCGCCGTAAAACCCGCATCAGCCAAGATCCCGACCAAGAGCTGGTGTTTCCCAACCTCAAGGATATTCCCCTCACCAAAGGGCAAGCTCGCGCCATCTACAATTGGACAACCCGTGGCGCTTGGGCAGGCATCATTCTCCTGGCCATCATTTGGGTGGTGATCCGATTTGTAGGGCCTGCCTTCGGCTGGTGGCATCTGGTCGGCTAGCCGGCCGGATCCCCTCTAGCATCCTTTGGAGTTTCCGTCTATGCGCTCTTATCTGGCAGCCGCCATTCAAATGACCAGCATTCCCGATCTGGCCAGCAACTTGCAGCAGGCGGAAGAGTGGATCGACTTTGCAGTGCGCCAGGGATGCGAGCTGGTGACGCTACCAGAAAACTTTGCCTTCATGGGGCCGGAAGCCGAGAAAGCCCGCCTTGCTCCTGAGATTGCGGAGCGGGCGGAGGAGTTTTTGGCCAAGATGGCCCAGCGTTACCAAGTATTTATTTTGGGAGGAGGGTATCCTGTGCCGGACGGGCAGGGCAAAGTTTACAATACCGCTGCCCTCTACAGCCCTGACGGCAAAGAGCTGGCCCGCTATCGCAAAATCCACCTGTTCGATGTCAATCTGCCCGACGGCAATACCTACCGCGAGTCGAACACGGTGGTCAGCGGAGATGAGGTGGTCACCTGCGAGCAAGAGCAACTGGGGAACCTCGGTTTGTCGGTCTGCTACGACGTACGCTTTCCAGAGCTGTACCGATCCCTGGTGGATCGCGGCGCCCAGATTTTGCTCATCCCTGCCGCCTTCACGGCCTACACGGGTCGGGATCACTGGCAGGTTTTGCTGCAATGCCGGGCCATTGAGAACACCTGTTACGTGATAGCCCCCGCCCAGGTGGGCACCCACTACGAGCGGCGACAGTGTCACGGCCATGCCATGATCGTGGACCCCTGGGGGACTATCTTGGCGGATGCGGGTGGCGAAAAACCGGGGGTGGCCATTGCTGAAATTAACCCAGAGCGTTTCCAGTTGGTCAGGCGGCAGATGCCTTCCCTACAACACCGTCGGCTGGCCTGCACCGTCACCCGCTAGGGATCCGCTATGCCTTGGCCCCCCCTGATTCTCTACAGCAAACCCGGCTGCCACCTCTGCGAGAGCTTGGTGGAGAAGTTGCGGCAGATCCCCGAAATTCGTGATCTGGAAGTCCGCGACATCACCTCCAACCCGAGTTGGTGGGAGCAATACCAACTGGAAGTTCCCGTGCTCACCCTGGCAGGGGATCCCGAGCGACCTTTGCCACGTCCTTCCCCTCGGCTGACGGTGAGCCAGTTGCGGGCTTGGCTTGAGAAACAGCTCCGTTGAATTTCTCCTGCTGCTGCCGGAGCTTTCTCTGCCATGCCTATGGAGAGAGCAGCGATTCGCTGCGGGCGGTGTAGCCGGCTTGACGCAGGGCTTCAACGGCGGCTTGGGCATTGTTAACCCAAAATTGGGATCCCATTCTCACCCAAAGGGTATGGGGATGGGCGGTGATGGCAGCCACGACAGGAATGCGATTTTCTTCTTTAATTTCCGAGCGTTGGCGAGCGATTAGCGTCTGTAAACGGTATCGATCCTCCAGTGTCCCAGCAGAGTCGAGAGGGATCTCCACCGTTACCCAACTAACAGATTCAATCGGTTGTAAATCTTCCACAATCAGTTGCACCTGTTCATCCCGCTGATCCACTTTGGCCCAGACCCACAGCCGTTGATCCACCTCCAGGCGACCTCGCAAACGTTCGTAGGTTTTGGGAAAGATCACCGCTTCACAACTGCCGGTGAGATCTTCCAGTTGCAAAATGGCCATGCGATCCCCTTTCTTGGTTGTGACATTTTTAATGGCAGTCACCAGGGCGAGAACGCCCACAGAGGCATCGGCTGCGCAGCCGCCCAAGTCAGCTAGGTTTACAGGGGCCAGCAGCCGCGCTTGCTCCTGAATGCGCCGCAGCGGATGATCCGAGACATAAAACCCCAGCAGCTCCCGTTCCAGCCTCAACTTTTCCTGAGGTGGAAAATCTTCAGTAGCCGGCCCACGCGGAGCCTCCACAAATCCATTGCCGGCGCTGCTATTGCTCTCCAGTAGATCGAACAAGCTGGCTTGGCCGATGGCTTTGGACTTGGCTCGCTGCGCTGCCCAACTGAGGATGGGATCCAAATCGGCAATTAGTTGTTTACGATTTCCAGAAATACAATCAAAAGCGCCCGCACAAATCAGGGCCTCCAGGGCACGACGGTTAACAATGCGCAGATCCACCCGCTGGCAAAAATCCGCCAGAGAGGTGAAGGGGCCATCAGCTTGACGGGCAGCCAAAATGTTTTGAATGGCCCCCTCCCCTACATTCTTCACTGCCCCCAGACCAAACAAAATGCTGGATCCCTGGGGAGTAAAGTCCATTCCAGAACGGTTGATATCCGGCGGCTGAATTTGGATCCCAATTGACAAGCAATAGGTAATGTAGCGCTGTACCTTGTCCTGATCTCCCCCCACAGAAGAGAGCAAGGCTGCCATATATTCCGTTGGGTAATTGGCCTTGAGGTAAGCTGTTTGAAAAGTAATCAACCCATAGGCAGTAGAATGCGATTTATTGAAGCAATACTCGGCAAAAGCAACCATTTGATCAAACAATTCTGTGGCAACTTCTTGGCTTACACCCCGCTTAGCTGCCCCCTGCACAAATTGCTCGCGGTGTTTCTCCATCTCGGAGACTTTCTTTTTCCCCATCGCTCGCCGCAGCAGATCGGCTTGGCCTAAGGTGTATCCGGCCATGTCTTGGGCAATGCGCATGATCTGTTCCTGGTAGAGGATGGCTCCGTAGGTATCCTGAAGAATGGGCTTGAGGAGTTCGTGGGCATAGGTTACCGGTTTGCGACCGTGCTTGCGATCGATAAAGTCGGGGATCATTCCCGTATCCAATGGGCCTGGCCGGTACAAGGCCAATACTGAAGAAATATCTTCCAGGTTGGAAGGTTTGAGCTCCCGCACCACCTGCTTCATGCCAGAAGATTCCAGTTGGAAGATCCCTTCCAGCTCTCCCTTTTCCAAAAGCTGGTAGGTTTTCTTGTCGTCTAGGGGTAGGTTATCCAGATCTATATTGACGCCATTGTGTTCTCGGATCAGTTCCACTGCCCGCTGAATCATCGTCAGGTTGCGCAGACCCAAAAAGTCCATCTTCAGCAAGCCCAAAGACTCGATATCTTCCATCGAGTACTGGGTGATAATTTGGCCTTCATTGTTGTACTGCAGAGGCACGATCTCATCTAAGGGATCCTTAGCAATCACCACACCGGCAGCGTGAACCCCGAAGGTTTTGTTGGTGCCCTCCAACAAACGTGCCAGCTCGATCCAGCGGTGGGTGGTTGGGTCTTTCTCGTATTTTTCTTTGAACTCTGGAGCCGGAGTATCCTCGCCAATCATCTCTTCCAATTTTGCGGGCTTGCCTCGGGATACCGGGATCAATTTTGCCATTTTGTCGGCTTCTGAGTAGGGAATGTCTAAGACTCGACCGACATCCTTGAGAATGGCTTTAGAGGTCATGCGGTTAAAGGTGATGATCTGGGCGACTCGCTCTTGGCCGTATTTGCGGGTCACATAGTCGATCAGCTCTCCCCGCCGCTCGATGCAAAAATCCGTATCGATATCCGGCATCGATTGACGTTCTGGATTGAGAAATCGCTCAAACAGTAGGCCGTATTTAACCGGGTCAATGTTGGTAATTTGTAGGGCATAGGCCACCAGGGATCCTGCTGCCGAGCCTCGCCCCGGCCCCACCGGGATCCCCTGCTCGCGGGCATAGCGAACGTAGTCCCAGACCACCAGGAAATAGCTGGAGAAGCCCTTTTGTTGGATGATGTTCAGCTCAAAGCGCAGGCGCTCCTGGTAGTTTTGGGGGATCTGATCCGGCTGAGCAACACCGCAGCGCTTCGCCAGCCCCTGCCAGGCCAATTCTGTGAGATAGCTATCGGCAGAATGGCCCGGTGGAACCGGGTAGTCGGGCATGCGCATTTCCCCAAATAGGTCATAGCCCTCGATCTTTTCCAGCACCTTCAGGGTGTTGGCGATGGCCTCGTCAATCACCTCCTGTTCCAAATGGTCACGGCAGAGACGGCGCATCTCTTCTGGGCTTTTCAGGTATTCGGTTCCGGTGTAGCGAAGGCGATTTTTTTCAGTAAGGGATTTGCCTGTTTGAATGCAGAGCAGCGCATCGTGGGCCTCTACATCCCAGCAGGAAATAAAATGGCTATCGTTGGTGAGGATGATCGGGATCCCCAATTCGCGGGCGATGCGCACCAACTGCACATTGACAAAGCGATCTTCTTGATAACCGTGATCCTGAATCTCGATGTAATAATCATCCCCAAACTGCTCTTGGTACCAAGCGGCAACTTCACGGGCAATTTCTGGCCGCCGCTGCAAAATAGCTTGAGGCACTTCTCCTGCCAAGCAGCCGCTGGTGACGATCAGCCCTTCTTTGTATTGCACCAAATACTCTTTGTTGATGCAGGGGCGAGAGAAAATCCCTTTCCCTTGAATGCCATTTAGATGGGAAATGGTGGTTAGCTTCACTAAGTTTTTGTAGCCCTGGGTATTTTTGGCCAGAACCACTTGGTGATACTTGGGGTACTTGCGGCTTTTGTCGCGGATATCGCCGTTGATTACATACATTTCATTGCCGATGATTGGAGTAATCCCTTTGCTTTTACACAGTTTCACTAGCTCTAACGCCCCATACATGACACCGTGATCCGTCAGGGCCAGCCCCGGCAAACCCATAGCCACCACCTGCTCGATCAGACGCGGCAATTGGCTGGCGCCATCCAAGAGGCTGTATTCGCTGTGGAGATGCAAAGGAACAAAAGACATGGCAACGCTATGGATAGTGGGATCCCTTTAACCTTAACTCAGCGTGTCCATTTCTCGACTGCCTGCAGATGCCGCTACAGTAAAGTCAGCTGATGTTTTTTCCCTTTTCTTGAATCTATGGATGCTCCCATTCGCCTCACCCAGTACTCCCACGGCGGTGGCTGCGGCTGTAAAATTGCCCCGGCCCTGCTGCAACAAATTCTTAAGGATGTGCCCCTGCTATCCCCAAATCCGGCTTTGTTGGTGGGAGCTGAAACCAGCGATGATGCGGCTGTCTATCAAATAAGCGACCACCAAGCCCTAATTTTGACCACCGACTTCTTCATGCCGATTGTGGATGAGCCGGTGGATTTTGGTCGGATCGCGGCGACCAATGCCCTTTCCGATGTCTACGCGATGGGGGGCACTCCCATTCTGGCTTTGGCAGTTTTGGGCATGCCGGTCAATACCCTGCCGATGCAGGCCATCCAAGGGATCATGGCCGGAGGGATCCAGGTTTGCCAAGAAGCCGGGATCCCTTTGGCAGGGGGGCACTCCATCGATTCGCCGGAGCCCATCTTCGGCTTGGTGGCAGCAGGTTTGGCCCATCCACACCACATTCGCCGCAATGCCACGGCCCAAGCCGGGGACGATCTGATCCTGACCAAGCCGCTGGGGATCGGGGTGATGACCACCGCTCTGAAAAAGGGTCAGCTCAGTGCGGCAGGCTACGCGGAAGTTTTGCAGGTGATGACCCAGCTGAATCGCATCGGCTCGCAACTGGCCCAGCGACCGCAAGTTCACGCCATGACGGATGTAACAGGGTTTGGCCTGGTGGGACACTTGCTGGAAGTCTGTCGCGGCTCGGGGGTGGGGGCCAGTTTGGATCTGGCTTCCATTCCGTTTTTGGCAGAAGCGCTCTCGCTGGCAGAGGCGGGGATCTTCCCAGGGGCGGCTCGTCGCAATTGGCAGGGCTATGAGGGGGTACAGGCAGAATCCCTGCCCGAGTGGCAGCAACTGCTGCTGGCAGATCCCCAAACCAGCGGGGGCTTGCTGGTGGCGGTGGATCCCGGCTACACCTCAGACCTCTTGCAAGAGCTGCACAGTGCCGGCTACCCCTACGCCCGTCGCATTGGCCGCTGCCAAGCTGGAGACACCAGAATCCATGTTACCGGCAAGATCAGCCTCAGCCCAGCGGCAGCCTGAAGAAGACCCTCTGGCAATACTCACCATGCAAAGTCTCATGCAAAGTCTCGATAGAGGGCTCAGTATGAAGATTGCGTCAAGCAGCTCTGAGAAAGTTAAAGATACCATGTGAGGCAAGGGAAGGTTAGGATATCCTGAGATCTATGAGCGAGCTTCCCCCCAGCCGTAGTCTGGTTCAGCGAGTTGAGCCTGGCCAGCTGATTCGAACCCTCAGCAGTGGGCAATTGCTGATGGTGGATCCCCAGCGGCACAACGCCCTGATCATCTGCAAGACGTTTCATGCTGAGTTTGCCGGGCCGGGTGCTGCTGTTGGGGGGCCATTGGATGTGGAGTCCGGCGGCGTTGTCCCCATTGGGGATGTGGTTTTGCTGCATCCGCAAGACCACCAAGAGCGGCAAAATGCCTATGCCAAGCGGCTGCACTGGATGCGTTGGCTGCAGCAAATCACCGATAATCCTTTGCCGGCGCAACGGGCGCGGGTTTTGCTCTTTAGCTTAGAGGAATTTTTCTCTGCGGATTTGGTTAGCCAATTGCCAGATGACATTTTGGCGCGGCTGGTGGGGGTGCTGCCCCAGACGATTGCTGCGGTGCGGATGGAGATGACGGCCCTCTACAGCCCCAGCTATTCCTTGGCAGGCTGAGCTTGTCTTGGACTGGGGAAGGGACTCGTCCTGCCAGCATGAATCGGTGACACCTTGCAGCCCTCTCTGCAACTGGAACAAGACACGATCAGCTACACTGAAAGCCAATTTGCGTTGGCATTTGGTTCAACTGGACTCGACTGGAATCTCTGCCTTATGCAGTGGTGGAAACGGCTTCGCCGCAATCGATGGGCCCAAGCAGGAGCCTACATTCTTCTTGTTTTCTACGCCTGCGCCATTTTTGCCGAGTTCGTTGCCCCCTACAGCCCACTGGAATCTCAACCGGGGGGATCCCTTCTGCCGCCCACCGCCATTCACTTTTGGGATGAATCGGGCGCTTGGATTGGGCCCCACGTTTATCCAACCCGCCAGGGGCCAGTGGATCTGGAAACGGGAGAACGCCCGCTCTTGGTGGATACCAGCCGTCCAGCCGGGATCCGCTTGTTTGTGGCCGGTACTCCCTACCGTTGGTTGGGGTTGATCCCCTCCAATCGGCATCTGTTCGGCACCGTCCCGCTGCGGCCTGTTGCAGAAGCAGGACAAGTGGGATCGCAAATCAGCGAAGAGCCACCTCTGGCACGGCTGCACCTGCTGGGCACAGATGATCAAGGTCGGGACTATTTCAGTCGCTTGGTCTATGGCGGGCGCGTCAGCCTGTTTATCGGCTTGGTGGGCATTGGCATCTCTTTCCCCATTGGTCTGCTGGTGGGGGCCATATCCGGCTACCTTGGGGGCTGGGTGGATACGCTCCTGATGCGCTTGGCCGAGGTGTTGATGTCGATTCCGACGCTGTATCTGCTGGTGTCGCTGGCAGCGGTGTTGCAGGTGAATCCGCTGACCGGGGTGCCTTTCAGCAATGCCGAGCGCTTCTTGGTGATTGTGGTGATCCTCTCTTTTGTGGGTTGGGCGGGCCTAGCCAGGGTGATTCGTGGGCAGGTGCTGTCCTTGCGAGAGCGGGACTTTGTGCAGGCAGCGCGGGTAGCCGGGGCGGGATCCCTGTATCTGCTGGTGCGGCATATTTTGCCCCAGACAGCCACTTATGTGGTGATCTCGGCAACCTTGGCGGTGCCCGGCTACATTGCGGCAGAGTCGGTGCTGAGCCTCATCGGGTTGGGGATCCAACAGCCGGATGCCTCTTGGGGCAACATGCTCTCGCTGGCCACCAACGCTTCGGTGATCATCCTACAGCCCTGGCTGGTGCTGGCCCCCACTTTGATGGTGGTGCTGACCTCTCTATCCTTTAACCTGCTGGGGGATGGTTTGCGGGACGCCCTCGATCCTCGGGAAGGGTGAGCTGCTTCCCCATTGCGCCGAGTGAGGGGAATGGAGTGGCCTGCAAATCACCGCTTTCCGTCGGGATAGAGCCGGTTTAGACCCTTGCGAGCCTTAGCATGGACATCCAGGGTGGCATCCATTTTCAGGATCTGCCGGTAAACTTGCTCGGCACGAGCCACTTCCCCTTCCTGTTCCAACTTTTGTCCTAGCTTGAGCAAGTTTTGGGCTGAGAGATCTGCCCAAGGATTCTGTTCGGCTGTTGGCTCCTGCAGTTGCCGCAGCTCTTCTAGGCGCTCTTGCACCATCGGTCGTAACAGCCAAGAGTCATCCAGATCCAAAACCTCTCGGTAGTAGCGCTGGGCCTCTTTAAAGTTCTTTTGCTCGTCGTAGGCTTCCGCCAGTTGTAGCGCCAGTTCCGCTGTGGGCTGATCCTTAAACTGGCGATGCAGTTGGTTCAGTCGCCGCACAAAGGGGGATCCCTGCTGCGGGTTTTTCAAATCCGGGGCGTGCTGAACCGGCAGATAGTCGTCCCTCTCCGCCGATGGTTGAGGGGAAGGGGCAGGCTCTGCAGCTTGAGGTCGAAGGGGCGCTTGGCGGCTGATACTTTTGGGATCGATGGGGGTGGGCTTGTAAACCCAAATTGGCTGATCCGGAGGAGATGCGGGTGGGGTTGGGCGTGGGATCGGCTGCGGCAAGGGAATGGTCTTGCGATCCGGCGGTTCAGGAGATGGCTGCTTCAGCTCCTCAAGGGTGCCGGGAGGTTTGGGGGCCTGAAATTGAATCGCTTTGGGAGTCTCCCTGCGCTCTTGGGCCAATTCTCGGTACAGAGCGGCCAATTGAAGGTAACCCGCCTCCTCGTAGGCGGTGGCCAGCCAACGGGCATTCTCTGGGCTGGGATCCGCACGATAAGCTCGCCGGAGCAACTGCAAAGCAGTGCCGTAGTTGCGCTCTCGAATGGCTGCCCGTCCCAAACTCGCTGAGCTGACCCCGATGGTATCGCTGGCCATAGTCCCCCATCTGTCTTGGCGCCGACAATAGAGCTAAGAGTCAAGGCTGAGCTGCTGATAATTCAGGTTTTCCAAGCCAGCCACGTGGGTTGACGCTTGCTTAATATAACTGGATTCCTTGGCCATAGCATACCCTCACCAGCCGGGATATTATCTGCTCGGACAGCTCCCTCTTGTTGAGATCTCTCGCTTTATATCAATTCAATGTCGATATTGAGGGTGGGATTGGATTGAGATCTGGATGCCAAGTTAACTTTCGGGCTAGCTTGTAGTCAGAGCTTCAGCAGCAACAGGTTCTGACACCAACATGATCCAAGACTTTCGAGAGCGGTACCCTATGGGCAGTTTGCTCACCGATCTGTTGCGGGTGGAAGAAGGGATCTACATCGTCAGAGCCCAGGTGGTGGTGAACAACACGGTTTTGGGCAGTGGCATGGCTGGCTCGAACACCGTCGAAGAGGCGGAAGATGCTGCCTTGAAGCGCGCCCTCCACCACGCAGGATTTGGTCGCCCCACTTCCTCTTTGAGTTTGGGCATGGATTCTGCTGCCGCCAGGGTGCCTTATCTGCCAACTCCTGAGTTGGCCAACGGACACGCTCAGTCTTCCCCTGCTTCTCCAGCCCCCGAGTCGATAGGGATCCCTGCAAAGCCAAGTTCCCCAGAGCTGCCCGGTCTAAGTGAGCCGGCGGCCTATGGGGATGACCTATCGGACATCATTGCCCAAACGGATGTGGAGATGCAGCGCATTGGCTGGGGCCGCAAGGAAGGACAAGAGTTTTTGGAACGTCGCTTTCAGAAGAAATCTCGCCACCAACTCAGCGACGCCGAGCTGCGGGAGTTTTTGCGCTACCTAAAACAGCAGCCCTCCCGCCTCAGCAGCGAACCCCGCTTTTGAAGTCTTCTCGGCCTTGCCGCCAAGATCTCGGGATCTGGAGATCTGGCAACTCCTATCTTCCAACTAGGGTTGTTCCGAGCCCGTTCAAGTAGCCTCTGACCCTTGCCCCCGGCCCCTCTGGAAGGGGGAGTTGGGAATCAAGCCAGCCAACTGTTTTACTGCTAGTTGGCTGCTACTTGGAATAAGCCCGTTCTACCGTCGGTGTCTTGCTGCTGCTGAAGCTAGGGCGCACCTACAATCACGCTGGTGTCTTCCATTTGCTTCACGACCGTTTCTCCCCCTTCCGAGAGCACAACCCGTCGCTCTGGCACTGACACTCCGGCCACCTTGGCAGTTTGATAGTTTTGACCGGCCTGCACCACAGAGGGAATAACACCTGGGCCAGAAACCAGAGCAAAGGACTCGCCGCCAATCTGTATCATCCCGGAAACCTGTACACTGCGGGCAAACGCAGCTGGGTCAGGGGTAGGCGTTGGGATCGGGGTGGCCACGGCTACAGGGGCGCCATTGCCGCTGCCAGGAGGGGGCAAAACCGGAGGTGGAGGCAGGGGCGGCAGGACAATCTGCGGTTCAGGAGCACGCACGTTTTGAGGCACAAAGGGATCCACACGGCCAGCCCCACTCAAGGCCCGCTGGGTTTCCTGCTCTCGATCCACTGGCGGGATCAGGCTAGAGGCAGCTTGGGTAACCTGCAGAAGGGAGGGCACCGGCGGCGGGGGTTGATCGGGGGCGGTCTGGCCAAAGCCGGCAGGCAAGTTCACCGTTTGTTGCCGGGCGAGAGCTTGCATCTGGCTGGCTCCGCGGGCCAAGGTGGCGCTCATATCCTGTTCCCAAGTCCCTGCAGCATTCAGCCGCATGATCACAGGGCTGGTTCCCCCCCGAGACTCCACCCAAATTTCCGCTTCTGTGTCGCTCAATCGCCGCGAGCTGAGGATCCGGGATCCCGGAGGCAAGAGGGGCCGAAGCGCCAGTTCGGCCTCAGGAACAGCCTGTTCGTTGGCCAGAGCCGGGAACCAACGGGGGGCCAAAAACGCAACGCCCCCTGCCAACAGCAGGCCGGCTACAAGAAAGCAGGACAATGGGCGAGCAGGCAGCGATTTCAGCATAGAGACCACCGGGAGAGAGCCTCGTATCCTCTCCACCAAAATATCCAAAATCTTCGTGATGGGGCCAAGTCAACCTGCTTTTCTCGACAACAGTGCTAGGATTTGTCGATCGAAACAGTGGCACCATGTCCCCAGAGATCCCGACCGGGCCAGACAAAGACGGCCTCTGTCCAAGCGCAGCCTCGTTTGCCATACTGAAGAAAGATTGTAAATATTTGTTAACGCCATGACTGTCTCTGCTTTGGATCCCGCCAACCCCGCCCGTTTACAGGAGATCGCTCAACGCTTGCGCAGCCCGCGTTCTGCAGACCGGATGGTGGCCTTGGCCCAGTTGCGGGATGTGCCGGCAGAGCAGGCGGTGCCGCTGATTTTGCAGGTCATCGACGATGAGAACCTGCAGGTGCGCTCTTTTGCCGTCTTTGCCCTGGGGATCAAGCAAACGGACGCCTGTCTGCCCAAATTGCTGGAAATCCTCACCCAAGACCCGGATTATGGCATTCGCGCCGACGCGGCAGGTGCCCTGGGCTACTTGGAAGATCCGCGGGCTTTTGAAGCTTTAGTGCGTGCTTTCTACGAGGATGTAGAATGGCTGGTGCGCTTCAGTGCCGCGGTGGCCTTGGGGAACTTGAAGGATCCGCGGGCTTACGAGGTGCTTCTGCGAGCCTTGGATGGGCCGGAGGTGTTGCTGCAGCAAGCGGCCATTGCGGCTTTGGGAGAATTGGGGGATCCGCGGGCCTTGGATCACATCCTGCGGTTTGCCCAATCAGAAGACTGGCTGGTGCGGCAGCGGCTGGCCCAGGCCTTGGGCAATTTGCCTTCCCCCAAGAGCGTTTCTGCTCTCAACTACCTGGCCAGGGATCCCCACGATAGCGTTGCGGCGGCGGCTCTGGATTCGCTGCGGCGCTTGCGGCAAAGGGGCATCTCAGAAACCACCCCTGAGAAGGGATCCGGGCCAGCCAATTCTGAGGAAGGCTAAAGTAAAGATCCCGGCTCAGCTTGTTCCGGGTTCCCCAATTCCCAGAGAGAGGCTTCCTCTGTTTCCGGCTGAGCCTTTCTTTTCCTAGGATCCCTTGTCTCAATGGTTATCAGCCCCCACTCATCGGTTTCACCTGTTGCATCCCCGTCGCGGCCCCGCATTGTGGCGGCCCTTTCTGGGGGTGTGGATAGCTCTACGGTGGCGGCCCTTTTGCAGGAACAGGGCTACGCCGTGGAGGGGGTCACCCTCTGGCTCATGAGGGGGAAGGGGCAGTGCTGTACCGAAGGCTTGGTGGATGCGGCAGCTGTTTGTGAGCAGCTGGGGATCCCGCACCATGTGGTGGATAGCCGCGAGCTGTTCCAGGCCAACATTGTCGATTACCTGGTAGCCGGCTACGCGGAGGGCATTACCCCTCTACCCTGCTCCCAATGCAACAAAACGGTGAAGTTCGGCCCCCTGCTGGCCTATGCCCGCGAAAAGCTGGGCATCTCGCAGATGGCCACCGGCCACTACGCACGGGTGCGCTTTAACGCCGAGCTAGGACGTTACCAACTCCTGCGGGCGGTAGATCGGCAGAAGGATCAGTCCTATTTTCTCTACGACCTCAGCCAAGAGCACCTAGCCCATAGCCTCTTCCCCTTGGGCGAGTACACCAAGGCCCAAACCCGTCAGTTGGCTGCCCGCTACGGGCTGGTTACAGCCGATAAGCCCGAAAGCCAGGATCTCTGCTTGATTGAAACCTATGGCTCGATGCGGAGCTTTTTGGATCAGTACCTTGGGCAAAGGCCAGGGGAAATCGTCGATACCCAGGGGCGAGTGCTGGGATCCCATGAGGGCATCCACCACTACACGGTGGGCCAGCGCAAGGGGTTGGGGATTGCCTCTTCCCGTCCGCTTTACGTGGTGCGCATCGATGCGGCCATGAACCGCGTTGTCGTGGGGGAACGGGAGGAGGCTACCCAGGCTGAAGCGTGGGTAAGCCAAGTCAACTGGGTCTCTATCCCGGCGCCGACGGCATCCTTGGCTGTTGAGGTTCAGGTGCGCTACCGTACCCCCCCAGTGCCCGCCATGGTGATCCCGGAATCGCCAGAGCGGGTAAAGCTGCAGTTTGCCGAGCCGCAGTTTGGGGTCACTCCTGGCCAAGCCGCCGTCTGGTACCACGGGGATCTCCTGCTGGGGGGAGGGATCCTGGAGCGCCCTTCTCCCTAGGCCAACTGCAACTTCCCTCTCGCCAGGGGGGAAGGATTGGGGGTGAGGGCAAGCCAAACTACGCTGCTTGCGCTTGCAGCTGCTGCAGGGATCGGAACAGGAGCACCGTGTAGACATTGAAGATAGGCGTGACTGCCGTGAAAGCGACAAACCCGACCACAACTGCTAAGAGAGCTACCACAGGCGCCCAAACCAGAAGCGCAAGTCCTATGATGTCGGTATTACCCCCAGTTACAACTGCAGCTAGGGTAGCTCCCAAGATCGCCACAACAAAAGGCAAAAGCAGGATTGAGATGCCGAAGATCAAAACCACGACCAGGAATGCCCAAAACACCCCCCACCAACGGCCCCTGACGAGGTTCCAACTGTAGCCCAACCCTTCTGTGGCACCCTTGTCCTCCAGGGCAATTGCGCAGAGGGTGAAAGCTAGCCTTACCCGGCAATAGATGCCGGGAAACACAAACAGCTGCATCCCTAGTGAGGAAATCAGATTCACCAGGAGGCTGCCGAATATCAGAGGCACTGCCTTAGAGAAAGCCTGATCCAAGCTATTGCCCAGCAAGGGAGTTCGCTGCTTCAAGTGCTGATCCACCAGCCAAAAGGCTGCTCCTGTCAAGATGGGCGCGCCGACTAGGACACAGGCCAGGAGGAGCAAGGAGAGGATCATCCCGAGGGAAGGTGAGGTCAGACCTACAACGAAGAACGCGATATGGCTAGAAGAGGTCAGGATCAGCAGCGGCCAGTAGATGGGACCTACCAACTCAAACGACCGCCGCAAGAGCAGAATCGGGCTAAGGGTGGCGCTTTGCATGGCAGAGGGATCCTCGTGGGCAGCCCAGTCCACCCCCTTCATACCACGGGATCTCACCTAGGACATCTTGGGTTGAGCCGAAATCCCAAAAAGGGATCCCTTCTCATCTCAAAGCTAGGCACGGGGAGCACCCTTTTTGCTATCCCCAACAGGAGGCCGCCTGCCCCTTCAATTGTTGCAGGGATCGGAACAGGAGCACGACGTAGACATTCAGGATAGGCACGACTGCCGTGATGGCAGCAATCCCAGCCACAGGGCTTCCAGCTTCCACGATTCTGTCAGAAAAGGTCTCAGCGGAAGGCGAAATCACAACTACCGTGAAGACAAAGATGTAAATCCCGGCCAGAAATGCCACAACCACCGTGAGGCCAAAGATAAGAAGTGCCCAAAACACTCCCCACCAGCGACCCTTGACAAGGTTCCAACTGTAGCCCAACCCTTCTGTGACTCCTTTGTCTTCCAAAACAATCGCGCAGAGAGCGAAAGCCAGCCTTACCCCCCAGTAGATGCCGGGAAGTACAAGCAGCGGCATCCCAAGCAAGACAATCAACACCAACAGGATGTTGGCGAATACCAGAGGTACTGCCTTCGAGACAGCTCGGTTGAGGCTGTTGCCCAGCAGGGGAGCTTGCCGCTTCAGGTGCTGATCCACCAGCCAAAAGGCTGCCCCTGCCAGGATGGGCAGGCCAATCAGGCCATAGGCCAAGTTGAGGATCCCCCCGGCAAGCGGGATCAGCTCCGCGACGATGAGAATGACAAAGCCAGGAGAAGCCAGGATCAGCAGCGGCCCATAGATAGGGCCTACCAGTTCCAGCGAGCGCAGCAAAAGGGAGAAGGGGTTGAGGGTAACATTCTGCATAACAGAGGGATCCTCGTGGGCGACCAAGTTCACCCCCTTCATACCACGGGATCCCAGCTTTGTTGCTGGGAATAGGCTCAAGAAAGTCTGTATTGCTTTGTACAGATTTTTTACGCCGATTTTTGGAGAATCCACGCCGCTGCCTGTTCGCCGCTGCGCAGGGATCCCTCGAGGCTGCTCTGGTGGGTGTATTCTCCAGCCCAGAGAAGGCCCGGCAGGCCGCTGTAGGTGAGAACCAAATGCTGCTGAAAGCCGGGCGGCTGCACAAACTGGGCAAAAGGGATCCGGTATACCCGCAACAGGCGAAATTGCTCTAGGGGAGCTTTCGGGAAGTAAGCTTGCAGCTCGGCCCGGCAGGCTTGGGCCAGTTCCTCGTCCCTCAAGGGGGGATCCCCTAGCACCACCACCGAATACAGGTGTTGGCCAGGAGGAGCCAGCGCCGGGCTGATACGGGTAAGTTGGACCCAATGGTTGATCCAGCCCTGGCCGGTGGCGTTGAGGTACAAGTAGGCGCCGCGGCTGAGGGAAAAGGGGGCGCAGAAGTAGAGACAGGTCACCGCTCGCCCCTGGGTGGGAATGGGGGTGGGGGCTTGAGGGCACAGCTCCGCCTGCCAGGCCCGTGCCTGAGGGGCATCAGTAGCACAAACTACCCACTCGGCAGGGATCTCTTCACCCTTGGCGGTGCGGATCCCGCGCACTCTCCCTTCCTCGACCAGGATGCGCTCCACCGGGGTTTGGTAGCGAATCTGTTCGGGGGACAGGTGACCGGCCAGTTGTCGGGCCAGTTCTCCCATGCCCAAGGCCGGGGTGACAATGGATCCCTCGGCCATCATCTTGAAATAAAAGGCAAAGAGGCGGGCGCTACTGCCCAGATCCGGATCTAGAAGGATCCCGCGGAAAAAGGGGTAGAAAAAGTGCTGGCAGATCTGTTGGGAAAAGCCGTACTGCTCCAGAAACTCCCGCAGCGAGCAATCGGATCCCCCTAGCCCTTCTTGAAAAACCTGCTCCGGGCTGCGGCGCGCCAGCTCGGATCGCAATTGCAGCACCTTGAGCTTGTCCCCAAAGCTGGCCAAGGGGTTGAGCAAAGAGGGGAGAAGGCTGGACAGATCCCGTAGGGGATCCCCCAACAGCCAGCAGCGACCGGGTTGAGCCAAAATAGCGCCGGGCCGGTAGGGACGGGGATCGAGCTTGCCCAGATCCAAATGCTGTCGCACTTTGGGATAGGCGGTGAACAGCACCTGAAAGCCGCGATCCAGGCGAAAGCCATCCACCTTGTCGGTACGCACCCGCCCCCCAGGGCCATCGCTTTTTTCCAGAACCAGGACATCCCTCCACCCCGCCTGGCTCAGCACTTTGGCGCAAGCCAAGCCGGCCAGCCCCGCCCCAATGATGACAACTTTGCCCATGCTCTGCCGGGATCCCTTCTTCGTCGAGTATTTTATCTGCTTGGATCCCACTAGGGCTGAGCTGGGTCGGCTGGCCCCCAAATGCGAATTGAGCCATCGGCGCCACCACTGAGAAGGGTCTGCCCATATCGCTGCGCGACGCTTCCGCGACCGGGGCCAAACAGCAAGACGCTCACCATCCAAGTCTGGCCGCCCAGGGTGCGCAACTGTTCTCCGCTGCGCAGATCCCAGAGCTTGATCTGGTGAGCGCGGTAATCGGTGCCGCTGGCGAGCAAGCGGCCATCAGGGCTGAGGGCAAGGGCGGCCAAGCCGGACAAAGTCTGGGGCAAGGTGCGCTCCAAGGATCCCGTGCCCAAGTTCCAGACCAAGATGCCACCGGTACTGCCAGCGAGCAAATAGCGGCCATCTGGGCTCAGAAGCACCTGCTCGATGGGGTAGTCGGCCTTTAGGGTTTCCAGCAAGGCCCCGCTGCCAGGATCCCAAAGGTGAACGGTGGGATCTCCATTGGCGGCCACCAAGATCCAAGGGGGGATCCCTTCAGATTGGTGGGAAGTATTCATACGGGTAGGTCTTGGGCCAAAGGCCACTGCTGTAATGCCAGCCCTCTGAGGGGTCTCCTGGGCGGCAGCAGTGGGAGGCGCCAGGGTGCGGATCAACTGGCCGTTGTCGGCCTGCCAAAGGCGGATGGTGCGGTCGGCGCTGCCACTGGCAATCCAACGACCATCGGGGCTAATGGCGACACTGTTGATCAACCCGGTGTGCCCTTGCAACTGCAGCCGCGCCAGCACATCCCCAGGCGAGAGAGCCGGATCCCCCAGGGTCGCCAGATCCCAGACCCGTACCGTCTTGTCTGCCCCCCCACTCACCAAAAAGGTACCATCTGGGCTGATGGCCAGTGCCTCAACGGATCCCTCGTGGCCTGCCCAGCTCTGGAGCAGTTGGCCAGCCTGGGGATCCCAAAGCCGGATTATGCCGTCGTCTCCCCCGGCAGCAAGGAGATTTCCATCCGGGCTGATGGCCAGAGCAGTGACGGCGACAGGGCCTTCCAGCGTAGCCTTGAGCTGCAAAGACTTGGCCCAGTCTGCCGGGTCGTTATCGCTACGCGACGCTTCCGCGACCGTGACGGCGGTGGGGACGGAGGCATGAGAACCGTTCTCGCGAGTAGGACGGAGTCCCAGGCCGTTGCGCTTTGCCGGGCCAGAGGATCCCGTTCTCGTGAAGGGGACAGAATCCTTGGGCTCCCCCCGCAGGCCAAAGTTCGCCCTCATCTGCCAGGCCCCTGCCACCGTCAACGCCAGCAAAGCCGCCAAGCTGCCTCCTGCCCAAACCGGTGGGATCCGGAGACGCGCCCGCAGCGATACCGGAGAACGCGGTGGGGTGGTTGGCTCCTGTAAGGGCTCGGCGGCGACAGGGCTGGGCTGGGACAGGAGTTCGGCGGCAGGGGGGCTCTCGGCGGGGGGCAAAGCCTGCAAAGCGGCCAGAGCTGCTGTTGCTGAAGGAAAGCACTGTTGTGGGTTGCAGCTCACCAAACGATCCAGAAAAGCAGCAAAAGGAGCGCTAGTAGAGGCCAGATCGTGCCAGCGCAACTCCCCCGTCAACGGGTCGCGAAACAGCTTCTGGGGCGGGATCCCGCAGAGGGCCTGCAGGGCAATCAGCCCAAGAGCATAGAGGTCGCTGCAATGCCTGGGGCCATAGGGGTTCCCGAAGCCAGAGCCGGAAAAAGCCAGACCCTGTTCCTCACCCCCCCACTTCAACAACACCCATCGGCCATCCGCCTGACGGTAGATCAAGCGAGAGGGCTGCAGGTTGCAGCAGCTCACCCCTTCCCCATTCAGGAAGGCCAAGGTTTGCAGCACATCCTGCAACAAGGCTCGTACCTCAGCCTCTGTCCAGTCGTGCCCCCAATGGCAGTGCATTTGGCGGGACGGAGTCGTTAGCTGGCCCCTCTCGGTTGCGTTACCTAGCAATAGAGCTTGTTCCAGGGTGGGCCCTTCAACCCATTCTTCCACCCAATAAAACTCCCCCTCTTGCTCAAAGCAGGCCAACAGGCGGGGGATACCCTCGTGGGATCCCAGGTGCTCCCGCAGCGCCACTTCTTGCTGAAAGAGATGCCGTAGCGAGGCGGAGTCCTCACTGTGTTCGCGGTGCGGAGCATTTTGGCCGGCCTGCCAGCGTTTGAGCACCACCCGAAGCCGCTCAGGATGATGGCTATCCTGTGCCAAGTAGGTTTGTCCGCTGGATCCCAGTGCTTCCAAGATCTGATAGCGGCCACCCAGGGTCTGCCCTACCATGGGGAGAGTGCGAACCTTTTCCTTCCGACCCATCATGCCATAGCGACGTGAGACTCAGGCCAACCGTTCGCGGTGCGGAGCACTTTGGGCCGCTTTCGGTCAACTTTCTCCCTGGAGCAGGCTGAGTTGCTCAGCGACCTGGGGGATGTTGTTGCAAAACCTGCTTCAAATATCGCCCTGTATGGGATCCGGGCTGCTCAGCCACCTGTTCTGGAGTGCCAACGGCGATGATCTGGCCGCCGCGGTCGCCGCCTTCTGGCCCCAAGTCAATAATCCAATCAGCACAGCGGAGAATGTCCAGGTTATGCTCGATCACCAGCACGGTGTTGCCTGTATCCACCAGCCGTTGCAGGACGTTCAAGAGCTTGTGGACATCGTAAAAAGACAAGCCGGTGGAGGGCTCATCCAGCAGATAGAGGGTTTTGCCGGTGGAGCGGCGGGCCAGTTCTGCGGCCAGCTTGACCCGTTGCGCTTCCCCACCGGAGAGGGTAGGAGCTGGCTGGCCCAGCTTGATGTAATCGAGGCCCACATCGGCCAAGGTCTGCAGGATCTTGGCGGCAGGAGGCAGGGCAGCGAAAAACTCCAGCGCCTCCCCCACCGTCATATCCAGGACTTCGGCGATGTTCTTGCCTTTGTACTTGATCTGCAGGGTTTCGCGGCTGTAGCGGCTGCCCCCACAGACTTCACAGGTGACGTACACATCGGGCAGAAAGTTCATTTCAATCACGTTCACCCCCTGCCCTTTGCAGGCTTCACAGCGCCCCCCCTTGACATTGAAGGAAAAGTGGCCGGATGGGTAGCCTCTGGCCTTGGCATCCAAGGTTTGGGCAAAGGTTTGGCGGATGGGATCAAACAAACCCGTGTAGGTGGCAGGGTTGGAGCGGGGGGTACGGCCAATGGGAGATTGGTCGATGACGATCACCTTGTCGATGTGTTCGATGCCCTCAAGTTCTCCCATCTCCGCGGGTTGGGGCACCTTGTGTCCAAGATGGTGCTGCAGGGCAGGGTAGAGCAATTCGTTGACCAAGGTGGATTTGCCGGAGCCGGAGACGCCTGTAACACAGACCAACTTGCCCAGGGGGATCTCTACATCAATGTGCTTGAGGTTGTTTTTGTGGGCATTGGTGAGCTTGAGGGCAACCGCTTTCCCAGCCCGCCGCTGCGCAGGGGTAGGGATCCGCAGCCGCCCCGAAAGATAAGCTCCGGTGATGGAGCGCTCGCAGGCCATGATGTCCGCCAGGGATCCCTGGGCCACCACTTCCCCCCCGTGGATGCCGGCCCCAGGGCCGATATCGACGATGTGGTCGGCGGCACGGATGGTTTCTTCGTCGTGTTCCACCACGATCAGGGTGTTGCCCAGATCTCGCAGGCGAAACAGGGTTTGCAACAGGCGCTCGTTGTCCCGCTGGTGGAGGCCAATCGAGGGTTCGTCCAACACGTAGAGCACCCCCGTCAAGCCGGAGCCCATCTGGCTGGCCAGCCGGATCCGCTGCGCCTCGCCCCCGGAGAGGGTCATGGCCGGGCGGGCCAGCGTTAGGTAGTCCAGGCCCACATCCACCAAAAACTGCAGCCGGGTTTTGATCTCCCGCAGCACCAGCTCGCCGATCTGCACTTGTCGCGGGGTAAGTTTCAACTGCTCCAGGCGGTGCAGGCAGTCGCGGATGGAGATCTCGGTGAGATCGGTAATGCGGTAGCCGCCGATGCGCACGGCCAGAGCTTCCGGCTTGAGACGGGATCCCCCACAGGCGGAACAGGGACGGTAGGTGAGGTAGGCTTCCAGCTTTTGCCGATAGATTTCGGAAGTGGTTTCCTGGTAGTGCCGCTGCAATTGGGGAATCACCCCCTCATAGCGGCGATAGTACCCCCGGCCTCGGTACTGAGATTCTACCTCGGCGATGTAGACCTCCTGGTCGGCGCCGTAGAGGAGGATCTGCTGTTGTTGGGGGGTGAGATCGCACCAGCGGGTGCTGAGGTCGAAGCCAAAAGCCTTGGCAGCTCCCGCCAACAAAGCCAGATAGTAGGGGTTCTCCCGCTCCGACCAAGGCGCGATGGCAGCGTAGAGGGGCAGCTTCGGATCGGGCACCACCCGGTCGGGGTCGAAGATCGGCTCAAAGCCCAGCCCGTGACAAACCGGGCAGGCGCCGATGGGCGAGTTGAAGGAAAATAAGCGCGGCGACAGCTCGCTCATCACCGAACCGTGCTCCGGGCAGGCAAATTGCTCGGAAAAGATCAGCTCTGTCGGCTTGCCGTTCAGGTATTGCCCCGCCGACTCGGCCACTTTTTGCAGCAGCTGTTCTCGCTCCTCTTCCCGCGGCAGCAGCTCCACCACCGCAATTCCTCCCGACTGGCGCAGGCAGGTTGCTAGAGAATCGGCCAGTCGCTCCGCTATGTCGGGGCTCTTGACCAGCCGATCCACCACAACCTCAAGGGTGTGGGTTTTGTTTTTGGCTAACTCGATCTCCTCGCTCAGATCCCGCACCTGGCCATCGACGCGCACCCGCACAAACCCCTGCTGTCGTAGGCTTTGCAACAAGTTGGCATGGGTGCCCTTTTTCCCCTTCACCACCGGCGAGAGCAACTGAAACCGCGTCCGATCCGGCAGGGCCATGATCTGATCCACAATCTGATCCACCGTCTGCGGGGCGATCACCCGGTTGCAATGGGGACAGTGAGGGATCCCAGCTCGCCCATACAGAAGCCGCAGGTAGTCGTAGATTTCGGTAACGGTGCCGACGGTGGAACGGGGGTTGTGGCTGGTGGACTTTTGATCGATGGAGATGGCCGGACTCAGCCCTTCGATGCGATCCACATCCGGCTTGTCCAGTTGCCCCAAAAACTGTCGCGCATAGGCACTGAGGGATTCCACATAGCGCCGCTGTCCCTCGGCAAAGATGGTGTCGAAAGCCAAGGAGGACTTGCCCGATCCGGAGACGCCGGTGAACACCACCAGGCGATCCCGCGGGATCCGCAGCTCGACATTCTTGAGGTTGTGCTGCCGCGCCCCCACCACGTGAATTTCGTTTTGGCTGGACATCTCACCACCTTTTCGCGCAGCGTGTCACAGGTATCCCGTCGAGACCGGCGAGTAACAAAATCTTAACGATTCTTAGCTAACGATTCTAATGCCCTTCGCTTTGTCCAGAAGGGGATCCCAGCCGACCAGGGGACGACAAATCGGTAGCAAAAAAGACTTGGCTATGCTGGAAAAGATCGACCCCCAAGGGCCATGACCTGGACACTGCCATCCGTTCAAATCGACCCCCAAGGGCCATGACCTGGACACTGCCATCCGTTCAAAAGGTGTTTGTTTACCTGTTGGTGGGGATCGCCTTCACGGCCCTTTGTCTGGGGGATCAGGCTCTGTCGCCACCGGTCATTGCCGTTTGCTTGGCCGCAGGGGCCTGCAGTTGGTTTTGGGAGCCGCCAAGGATTGCTTTTGCCCGCTATGCCCCCCTGTGGATGCCCCTGACGGTGGCGGTGTTGCTTAGCCTGCTGGCTTTGGTTATCTTTGGGATCCTTCCCTTTTCCGATGGGGCCATTGGCTTGGTGCTTTACCTAACGGGGGCCAAGCTGTTTCAGCGGGAACGGGCAGCCGATCACATCCAGTTGGCGGTGCTGTCTCTGCTGCTGATGGCCATTGCCACCCTGTTCAACGAAGACATCAGCTTTGGGCTGCTGTTTTTGCTGTACGTGGGGGTAGGGCTAATCAACCTCACCCTTTACCACCTGCGCCTGCAAGCAGAGCAGCACCCGCAGGCAGCCAGCCAAACCCGTGGCATCAACCTCAACTTTTTGGGCTTTCTCGGATCCCTGGCTTTGCTGGCGGTGATCCTGTCCGTGGCTTTGTTTTTCTTGTTCCCGCGGGTCAGTTTAGGAATTCTGGGTCGCCAGGCCCGCTCGCCGGTGATGACCACTGGCTTTGCCGAGGAAGTCAGCCTGGGAGCATTCGGCACCCTCAAAACCGATAACACCGTTGTCATGCGGGTGGAATTTCCGGCAGGGGTGCCGCCCCGTGTGGAGTCCCTCTACTGGCGCGGGATCAGCTTCGATCGCTACGATGGACGGGCCTGGTCGCGAACGCTAGACCGCTTCATCCCCATTTTCCCCAACGCAGCAGGGGTATTTGATCTCTCTGCCTCCAGCTTGATCCCCACTGCTCCCGACCTGCTGCTTCTCCCCTTGGAGCAGCTTATCTATCTGGAGCCGCTGGTCACCAACACCGTTTTTGGGGTGGCCCCGCTGGTGGAGATGGAATGGCTGGAGCGGGGGGGAGCGGCGACGGTGCAACAAGCTTGGCAACGGCAGAATCGCCGCCTCATCCTGAGCGAGACCGGAGATGTTGGCCATTCTCTGCCTCGGCAGGTGCCCCATCTTTACCGCGCCCGGAGCCGGATCCCAAGGGAGTTAAGCCCGCGCTTGCGCCGGCTAGGCCACGCGGAGCTGCTCAATGCCCTCGATGCGGTTCAACGGGAAGCCTATCTGCAACTACCGCAAGATTTGGATCCGCGCGTTCCGGCTTTGGCGGAGCAGATCACCGCTGGGATCCCTGACGTTTTCAGCAAGATGACCGCCTTGCAGAATTACCTGCTGGAGAACTATGCCTACACCACCGATCTGCCGGATCCCGGCTCTGAGCCGCCTTTGGACGCCTTTCTGTTCACCCATCGGCGGGGCCACTGCGAATATTTCGCCACAGCCCTGACGGTGCTGGCCCGCAGCATTGGCATCCCGGCCCGAATGGTGAATGGCTTTTTGGGCGGGCGCTGGGTGGCGCAGGAACGGTATCTGGCAGTGCGCAATGCCGACGCCCATTCCTGGACAGAGATCCCCTTTGGCTCCTACGGGTGGATCATTTTCGATGCCACACCGGCAGAGGCCAATGTCAGCCGGCGGGAAACCTGGTGGGATCCCCTTCAAGATTTCTACGACAGCTTGCGCTTTCGCTGGTTCAAGTACGTCATCCAGTACGACCTATCCACCCAGCAGCAGATCTGGCGGCAGATTCAGGAGATGGCCAGCGCTGTAGCCGCCTCTCCGGATCGAGAGGATGTCGGTGCTGGCTTCCGTCGCAGCCTGGTTGCCTTGGGGCAAACGTTGCAGCAGAATGGCCTGCCGGTGTTGGGGGTGGTTTTGATCACCGGATCCATGGCCTATTGGGGTCGCCGCCGCCGCTATCGGGCTTTGCGCTGGCAGGATGGGGGGTGGATTCTGTTGGCCACTGCCGGCAATGGGGTTTTGCTGGGATCCCTGTGGCAGCCTCCGCCCCCCTGGCCCACCTGGATGGTTGGCCTCTTGCTACCGAGTCTGGCCTTTGCTGGGATGCGCTGGAGTCCGGCAGCTCTGCCCAGATCCCAGCACCGGCGACAGGCGATCTCAAAGCTGTACCTGCAACTGCGGGAGGCTTCGACAGCAGTGGGGATCCCAGCCCACCTAGGCCCTGAGGCCTGCCTGGAACACTTGCGCCACTCCGACTTACCACAAGCCCAGGTGGCCATCCAGTTCTTGGAGCGCTACCTGGAGGTGCGCTTCGGTGGGATCCCGTTGGAGGCGGGCGAATTGCAGCGCTGGCAACAGCAATTCAAACAGCTCAGACGAGCATGGCAGCCACTGGCCAAAACCCCCAGAAGAGCCGCCTGACCAGAAGGACGGCTATGCCCTGGAGCAGGTACCCCAAAAGCCCTGCGAGAAGCCTTGACAGTTATGAGACAGTTAAGAGATAGTTAACGTTAGTTATAGACCCCGTAAGCTGCACTGTCAGACGGGGAAGTCGCTCAGTGGCGCACTCGCTTCAGGCACGTTTCGCGCTGCTGCGTTGCTATGCCCTTGCAAACTCATCTGAAGCTGTGTTACTTTTTTCAACGTTCAGCTTCGAACGAGCAAGGGCGTGTTAGCTATGCGTAGCTATTCTTTGAGGGCGGCTTTGGCTGCAACTTTGTGTCTGCTGTCCTCGTCAGTTTTTTCCTCTAGTGTGGCTCAAGCGGCGCCTAAGCCAACCGGCAACGGTGCAATCTTCTTTCACCCAGATGGAACCTCAGCTTCCCACTGGGACATTACGCGCATTCTCCACTACGGCCCCGATGGCTTTCTGAACTGGGATCGTCTCCCCGTGATTGCCCCCTATCGCGGGCACCTTTTCGACCAGCTTGGGGGAACTTCCAACGCCGGAGCGGTGACCCATGCCACAGGAACTCGTGTCCACGCCAAGAGCTTTGGGTTGGATCCGGACGGCAAAGAGTACCCCTCTGCCAACGGCACCCTGAACACGATCATGGAAGATGCCGTGGCGGCAGGCTTGGGTACGGCTCTGGTGCAAACGGGATCCATCATTGAGCCGGGGACGGCTGCCTTCGTTGCCAAAGCTGCCAAGCGCAGCGACTATGAGGAGATTACCCTGCAGGTGGTGGAGTCAGGGGTAGACATCATCCTCGGCGCTGGCGAGGAATGGCTGCTGCCGGAAGGTGTCCAGGGCCGCTTTGGCAAAGGGAAGCGCAAGGATGGCCGCAACCTGATTGAGGAGGCCAAGAAAAAGGGGTACGCCGTTGTCTACACCCGCGACGAGCTGCTCAAGCTGCCGGCAGATGTCTCCAAGGTTTTGGGGGTGTTCAACGTCGAGGACACCTTCTACGACAAGCCTGAAGAAGAGTTGCGGAAAGAAAACTTGCCCAACTACATCGCCAGCGCCCCCACCATTGCCGAGATGACCGAATTTGCCCTGGCGCGGATCTCCCGCAATCCTAAGGGCTTCTTCGCCGTCATCGAAGAAGAGGGCACTGATAACATGTGCAACAACCTCAATGCCTCTGGCTGCCTGGAGGCCATGAAGCGGGCCGACGATGCCATCGGGGTGATTCTCAACTTTATCGAGAAGAATCCCAAGACCTTCATGATTACCACCAGCGACAGCAATGCCGGTGGCATGCAGCTGGTGGATGTCGAGTCTGCCGATAATCCTCTGCCGCCCACTGACGAAAGCGGCGCTCCCCTTGACGGGGTGGACGGCACGGGCACAAAGCCGTTCATTTCCGCTCCCGACAAAAATGGCAAGCGCTTTCCCTTTGCCGTGGCTTGGGCTACCGGAGATGACGTCGGCAGTGGAGTCATCGCTCGCGCTGCGGGCTTGAACGCTCGAGAGCTAGTGCCGGTCACTGGAATCCTGAACACAGACATCTACCGCATTCTCTACTTCGTGCTCTTCGGGGAGCGCATCCCCAGCGAGCTGAAGCCCTAGTGTCTGCTGTGGTCACCTGCCTTGGGCGGGTGTTTGCCCCACAAGCTCTGTCCGTCACGGGGGATCCATCCAGTGGATCCCCTTTTTTTATGAGAACCACATAACGGCGAAGGGGCTAGCTCAGCAAAGCAGATAGACGTAGTTCATTTTGCGTTAGAACTGTACTACAGTGGGCTATCATGGAGCCGAGACTGTCCTTTGGGTTTGAGTTTGTTCCACCAACGCGAACTGCGATCTTCAACCATGCCCACTCCCGCTGACTCCTCTCCATCCCCCCTTCTCCAAAGCGACGAGGTTCTCAAGCCTGAGGACTCTGTTCCGCTGAGGGGGACGGTATTGGCGGCCCGTGAGCCTTTTTTGGGGCTGTTGCGGGATCTGGCGCGGGCCTACCAAGCTTTTGAAAATTACGCCGGGGTTCACATTCGGCAAATGGGGCTGACGGCCCCCCAATTCGATGTGTTGGTTACCCTTGGCAATACCCCTGGGATGACCATGAATGTCTTGGCCCAAAAAACGCTGGTGACCAAAGGGACACTGACCGGCATTGTGGATCGCCTGGAACAAAAAGGGCTGGTGCGCCGGGAAGTGCCCCCGGAAAACCGACGCTGCTTTAAGGTCGTGCTGACAGAAGCGGGGGAAAAACTGTTTGAGGAAATTTTCCCGGCCCACGTCGCCTACTTGAAAGAGCGCTTCCAAAAGCTGGATCCCTCGGAGATGGCGCAGATCCAGGCTTGCCTTAAAAAACTGCAGGCTATTTTCTAGCGCTTTCAGATTCCCCCTTGCTGAGGAGGGATCCCCTCTAGCCCGGTTCAAACGGCTGCCCCAGAGCTGCCGGCGGAGTGGCCTTCACCGCCTGCTGGATCCAGCGCCGCAGCCGAGGTGGGATCCCGCGCAAGCCGTACTCCCACCATTCCCCAGAAGTGAGCACCAACACCAAAATCATCAACACAAAGGGAGCCACCGTAAAAACTTGGGTGGGCACGGCGCGGATGGTAGTCTGGGCAACTCCGGCAAAGGACTGCAAAATGCCGAACAGGTAGGCCCCCAGAGCTACCCGCAAGGGGTTCCAGCCGCCGAAGATGACGATGGCCAAGGCAATCCAGCCATACCCTGCTGTATGTCGGTGGCTCCAGCCGGCCTTGAAATCCAGAGAAAAGGCAGCCCCCGCCAAGCCCAATAGGGATCCCCCCACAAGGGTGTAAACATAGCGCCAGAAAATGACATCGGTGCCGCGGGCAAAGGCTGCTGCCGGCTGTTCTCCCATGGCCCGCAACATCAGGCCAGGCTGAGTGCGATACAAAAAGAACCAAGTTCCCCCGATGAGCGCGTAGCTGGCGTACAGCAACAGATCCCCTTGGAACAGGAGTGGCCCCAGCAGCGGCACCTCTCTCAGGAAGGGGATGGGCAGGCTGGGCACCGTTGGCCCTGGGATCCGCACGAACGGATTGCCCAAAAAGGAAGACAAATCCGCCCCCAATAGGGTCAAGACGAAACCAATGGCAATTTGGGATCCCTTCAGGGTCAGCGAGCCAAAGGCCACGATCCCAGCAAACAGCGCTCCCACCGCGGCGGCAGCCAAAAAGCCCAATACCAAGCTTCCCGTCAGCTTGGCCACGGCGAACCCAACCATGGCGGCCAGCATGATCGTCCCCTCTGCGGAGAGGTTGATCACCCCTGCCCGCTCGGTAATGGTTTCCCCTATGCAGGCAAAGACCAACGGTGTGGCGGTGGCAATGGCAGTGGAGAGAATAGCAACCAGTTGGGCAGCGGTCATTATGAGCCTGTCGAGAACTCGGGTTGGGTTAACGCATTTGCAGTTGCTGCGGGAATGCGCCTGTCGATCTGGTCATCGCCTCACCCCAACACCCAGAGCATGAAAGCCACCCCTAGGGTGACGGCACCAAACAGAGCATAGCTGATCCGGCGCAGCGGCCTCAGTTGCAGGGCATGCAGATCCTTAAGCCAGCCCAGCCCCAAGGATTCGACAAAGCGATCCAGCACCGCCTGCATAGGGTAGGCGTAAACCGATCCTTGCTCCTTAAAGTTCACCAGCACAACCAGCAGTGTAGCGTAGCCCCAGAGGAGGCCCCAGAGCACAGCGCTCAACCCGATTAAAATTGGCTCAAACATCGACTTTCCCTTGCCTTCTATAGGCATGTCCACTGCTTGCGTGAGCGGGAGACGGAGTTCTTTGAGCCTGGGGGACTTGGATCTCATTATTCCGGTTGTTTTCCCGTTGAGGCTGCCCTCCCTCAGACAAGAGCGTAGAAGGGATCCCAGCTTGCTTGCAGAGATCACGCCGGTTCTCTTCTGCCCGTCCAGGCCAGAAGATGACAAACTGGAAGTACCCGCTCGGAGTTATCTCGTCAAATCTCCATGAGTTCTCGCTACCTGCTGCCCCCCGCTGAACCCAAGTCTGTCGGTACTGCCTATATCCTCTGGGCGTTGGGCATATTCGGGATCTGTGGCGTCCATCGCTTCTACCTGGGCAAGACTGGAACAGGCATCCTCTGGCTGTTCACCTTTGGCCTGCTGGGCTTTGGCCAGTTAATTGACCTGTTTTTGATCCCAGGCATGGTGGAAAATCACAACTTCAAACTGGCAGTTCTACAGGGATCCCAGCCTTCCCCAACGCCTGCAAAGGCCGTTTCAGCGCCTTCTCAGCCCTTGAAAGGTCAAGCTCTGATGCGGGAGATCCTGCGGCTAGCCCAACAGCGGCAAGGGATCCTCACTCTTGCGGAGATAGCTATCGACTTACCTGCCGACTTTGACGAAATTGAAAAGGCGCTGCAAGAGCTGAGCCGGCGGAGCATGGCTTTCCCCGAAAACAACCCGGTCACTGGAGCGGTAGAATACCACTTCCCTCACCTGCTGCACCGCTCCCCCGACCAACGTTCGCTCTAGATGCCCTCCTGCAGACCTCTACTGGGATCCCAGGATCCCTTGACGTTTGGCTAGCCGCATTGCCCGGCGAAAGGTCAGCAAGCCCAGGCCGAAGTAGAAAACGCCGCTGGCTAGAGCCATGGCCAAGCGCACGGGATCCAAGCCCGCCTCCCGCACCATCACGTCTCGCAGCAGCCCCGCCCCCGCTGTCATGGGTAGCATCTGCCCCAGCCCCTTCAGGGATCCCGGCCATTCTTCCGTGGGAGCAGCCAACAGGAAAAGCAGGCCGAATTGGCTGATGATCAAAAGCTGCTGAATTCGCTTCCAAATTAGAGCAGCGGATCCCAGCAAAAACGAGAAGCCGTAGGCCCCCAGCACCACGCTCACCAAAGGCAACACCAGAGCAGGGGGAAACCGCAACCGGCTGCCCGTCAGCAATAAGATGACGCCCAGAATGACGACGACAATGGAAAAGCGCAACACCAAGCTGGCACAAGCCCGTGCCAGAAACAGGGTGGCCGCGGAAAAGGGCGAAAGCAGCACCTGCTCTAGCGTCCCCGTCTGGGCTTCCACCTGCAGGTTAAGGGCAATATCGTTGACCACAAAAATGACCAGCGTCCAGAGCACATAGCCAATCACGACCGCATCCAACCGTTCGCCAAATTGGGAGGCAGGCCCTGCCACATATTGGGCGCCGGCAAAGAGGGCATAGAAGAAGAACGTGGTGATCAGGATCCCGCCCAGGGCCTCCGCCGGATAGCGAATGTACTGGATCCAGGCCCGCTTTAGTTCAGCCCAAAACAGGTGTATCACCGGCATCATCCTTGCCCCTCTCCCCTTTTCAACAACTCGAGGAAAATATGGGTGAGATCGGCTTCCTCTCGTTTGAGGCTGAGCAAGGGCAAAGGCTTCAAGATCTCCAGCACCTGATAGAGCATCTCTGGCGGGCCGCTGAACCGCACCCGATGGGATCCGAGAATCTCCACCCCTTGGCGGGCCAGTTGTTCAACCCTCCAGGGATCCAGCCCCTGTTCCAGCTCGATCCGGTAAGTACCGACGGCGCCGGCAAAGTGCCGGATCAACTCTCCCGTGGGGGCTTGGGCGATGATCACCCCTTGTCGAATAACGGCTACCTGATCCGAGAGCGCTTCCGCAATATCCAGTTGATGGGTGGTGAGCAAGATGGCTCGACCCGAAGCGGCAATTTGGCGGATCAGGGATTTCACCGCTTGCGCCGATTCCACATCCAACCCCAGGGTGGGCTCATCCAGCAGCAACAGGGCCGGTTGATGCAGGAGGGCGACGGCAATGGCCACCTTCTGCTGCATGCCCCGCGAAAGGGTTTGCACGGCAACATCCCGCTTTTCCCACAGGCCAAAGGTCTCCAGGAGCTCTAGCCCCCGTTGCCGAGCGGTTCTGGGGGATAGCCCCCGCAGCACACCGAAGTACTCCAGGTTCTGTAGGGGGGTCATCCGCCAGTAGAGGTTGCGGTTGCCTTCCAGCACCGCCCCTACTTGGGCCAATGTGCCAGGATCCCTGTGGGGATCCCGTCCGAGAACGCACACTGTGCCCGCGTCGGGTTGGATCAGGCCGGCAATCATCTTAATGGTGGTGGTCTTGCCGGCCCCGTTGGGCCCCAAAAAAGCCAGGATCTCCCCTGCCGCCATCGTCAGGGATACATCCACCACCGCCCGCACCTCCTTGCTCCCCTGCCGGTAGGTCTTCTGCAGGTGGTGGGCTTCTAGAACTTTACATGACGCGAACACGATGCAAACGCGAAGCCGATGCAAAAAGGAGCGCTGAAGAGAGGAGGGCCGGCCATTCCACTCTCTCACACCAGAGCATGGGCCCGCCTCGAGAGGGATCCGGCAAGATCTAGGGGGTCATTGGGATCCCAGCCTCCATCCGGCTCAGGGCCAGGCTCATCTTGTCCAGCCACTGCAAAAGGCTCTCCAGTTGCTGCGCTGCCGGTACCATCCCCAGCCCTCGCACCGTCACCTTGCCCGGTTGGTAGACAAAGCGAGGCTGCAGGTGAGTGGGCAGAGCCTCTTTCAGGCGATTCCAAGCCGGCTCCTCCATGGGGGTTTCCAAAAGGACATGCTCCTTGGCTGGCCTAATGCGGGAAAAGCCCAGCGTGCGGGCCAGGATCTTCAGCTCCATCACCCGCAGCAGCTCCTGGGTAGGCTTGGGCAGGGGGCCAAAGCGGTCTTGCCATTCCTGGGCAATTTGCAACAGCTCGACCCGAGAGCCAGCAGCGGCCAGTTGTCGATAAGCCTGCATCTTTTGATCTTCGTCGGGAATATAGCTTTGCGGGATCATAGCGGTAACATTCAGGTCGATTTGCGTGTCCTCCACCTGTGGGATCTCCTGGCCGCGAATTTCTCGAATAGCCTCTTGCAGCATCTCCAGGTAAAGATCGAAGCCCACTGCATTGACTTGCCCGGATTGTTCCGTTCCCAGCAGGTTGCCAATGCCACGAATTTCCATATCCCGCATTGCCAACTGATAGCCGGATCCCAGTTGGGTAAATTCCTGAATGGCCTGTAGGCGTTTGCGGGCCTCCTCGGTGAGGATCCCGTCTTCTCGGTAAAACAGCCAAGCATGGGCTTGGATCCCAGCCCGGCCCACCCGCCCCCGCAGCTGGTATAGCTGAGCCAATCCAAACTCCTGAGCATTTTCAATCAAAATGGTGTTGACGCGGGGAATATCCAAACCGGATTCGATAATCGTCGTGCAGACCAGGATATCGATTTCCCCATTGTTAAAAGCCAGCATCGTTGCCTCTAGCTCCCCTTCCGGCATCTGCCCGTGGGCAATGGCAATGCGAGCACCGGGCACCCACTCCCGCAATTTGGCACTGGTTTCTTCGATGCCTTCAATGCGGTTGACGACATAGAAGACTTGACCGCCGCGATCCAACTCTTGGCGGATAGCCGTGCGGATGACTTCGGGGTTGTAGGGAGAAAGGTGAGTTTTGATAGGCCGGCGGGAAGGAGGCGGAGTTTGGATCAAGCTCATTTCCCGCAAACCCGACAAGGCCATATACAGAGTGCGGGGAATAGGGGTGGCGGTGAGGGTGAGTACATCCACCTGGGTTTTGAGAAGTTTGATTTTCTCTTTTTGGTTGACGCCAAAGCGCTGCTCTTCGTCAATAACCAAAAGGCCTAAATCCCGAAATTGCACATCCTTGCCCAAAAGCTGGTGGGTGCCCACCACAACATCCAGTTCGCCACTCTTGAGACGGGATAGGATTTCTTTTTTCTCCTCCGAGGTGCGGAAGCGGTTGAGCAAGCCCACTTGAATAGGATAGGGAGCAAAGCGCTCTTTGAGGGTGTGGTAGTGCTGCTGGGTAAGAATGGTGGTTGGCGCCAGGAGAGCTACTTGCTTGCCGGCGGTTACGGCTTTGAAAATGGCACGGATTGCCACCTCTGTTTTGCCAAAGCCCACGTCCCCACACAGCAGCCGATCCATAGGGCGTGGAGATTCCATATCCCGCTTGATCTCCTGGACAGCTCGGAGTTGATCCGGCGTCAGGGGATAGGGGAAAGAATCTTCCAGCTCCTGTTGCCAAGGAGAATCGGGCGGGAAGGCATAGCCCTCCTGTTCGGCGCGTTTGGCATAGAGCTGCAGCAGGTCAAAGGCCACTTTTCGCAGGCTCTTTTTCACCTTCTGTTTGGTCTTTTCCCAGGTGCTGCCGGACATCTTGTGCAGGGCAGGTGGTCCATCCCCGCTGGCGCGGTAGCGGGAAAGGGAGTTGACCTGGTCGGCAGCCACCCGCAACAGGCCATCGCTGTATTGAATAACCAGGTACTCGCGGGTTTCGCCCCCAATGGTGAGGCTTTCTAAGCGCAGAAACTGGCCAATGCCATGGGCCTTGTGAACGACAAAATCCCCTGGCTTGAGCAGGTTGGGATCCACCTGGCGAGAGCTGGCCTGGCGGCGCTTGCGCACATAAGTAGGGGTGGCCAGGCTGTGCTGGCCGAAAAACTCGCGGTCGGTGAGCACCACCCACCCCAAGGTGGGCAGGAGAACCCCCTCCAGCTCGGCCAGGCCGGAATACTTGAGGGCCACCGGGGTGTAGGACTGCAGCTGGCGCTCGATGGCCGGGAAGTCTTTGGGATTGGGCACGTACTGGGCGGGGCAGTCGTGTTCCTGCAGCAGAGCTACGGTGCGGGAGGGCTGAGCAGAGAGGATCCACACCTGCAACTGCTGCTTGCGGTACTCGCGCAGGGTTTTGGCCAGGGATCCAAATTGGTGGGGAGCAGTAGGCACAGGCCGGCTTTTTAGGTCAAGGGCAGCTTCGGCTTCGCCAGCAGGGGCAAAGGTGCGGGCCAACAGGCAGGGGAAGGGATCCCAGTCGGGAGCCTTGAGATCAAAGGGGCGGTGGAAAGGCACCAGAGCTGGCTCGCTGGCCCGGGCCAGCTGCCACTGCTCCTGGGCGTGGCTTAGCCACTGCCGGCTGTGGGCTTGGCACTGCTCCGGCTCGTCGATCAGGATCAAAGCCTCGGGATCCAGATAGCTGAGCAGATTGGCGGGAGGGGTGTAGAGCAGGCCGAGAAAACGGCGCAAGCCCTCCGGAGGAGACGGCGACTGCTCCAACTGCTGCCGTAGGCCCTGGGAGAGCTGATCGGCTTTTTCGTGCAGAGCTGGCCAGAGGATGGGTCCGTAGCCAGTGGGGGTCAGCCAGACGTAGGGGATCCCATCTTGGGAGCGCTGGCTGACTGGGTCAAACTCCCGCAGTCGCTCCAGCTCGTTGCCAAACCACTCTAGGCGCACCGGCCATTCGCAGGCCACCGGGAAAACGTCGAGAATATCGCCTCTCTGGCTCCACTCCCCTTCGCTTTCCACCAGGCTTACCCGCCGATAGCCCAGACGAGCCAACTGCTGCCCCAACTGCTGCGGCGACATCTCCAGGCCGGGTTCCAGCTTGAGGCAAAAGGCCCGCAACACCTCTGGAGGGGGAAGGTGGGGTTGGAGGGCCCGCTCCGTGGCTACAATGGCCATGTCCTTCCTGCCCTGGAGACCATCGGCCAGCACCTGAAACTGACCCCACACCAGCTCCGGTTCCAGGTCAAAAGGTTCGTAAGGGGAAGCCTCGGAGGTGGGGTAGAGCTGCACCGTCTCCCAGCCCATGCCCTCCAGTTGCGCCGTCCAGCGGCCTGCCTCCTCCAAGGTGGCGGTGACCACCAGCAGGGATCTTCCCTCCTGCTGGGCCAAAGCCGAGGCGATCAACCCCTTGGCAATCCGCCCTGCCCCCTGCAGATCTGCCTGTCGCCGTGATCTCAACCGGGCGGCCAACTCTTGCATCAAGCCAGATTGGGCCAGAAAGCGCACCAGCGGAATAAACGACATCTTCCACCCCACACTGCAAACTGCGATCCCAACAAGCAGGGATCCCAATTCTGGCAGGCTCCGGGGACAATCAGCAGCTGTCTGCTGGCGCTGTAGACGGGAAGTCGCCCCTTGCTGGGAATTGCTCCTCGATCTATTGGGACAACAGTTTTGTTGTTTAAAGACGAAGAAAACCAGAACCCTATGTCAATGGCCTGCCAGTTTTTGGCCGCTAGGTTCACAGAGGGCTTTTTGCTTTGTAGTCCAAATTACAAAAAAAGGTCTATATCTCACAGAATCCTAAAATTAACCTTTAGAGTCGGACGGCTTGTCGATTGTCTTAGCCAAGATTCGATGTTAGAAGGAACCACAAAGCGCGGCTTTCCCGGCCTCATCTGATGTCTGCCAGTCAGCAAGATGTTTTTCATGCAAGAGATGTAGCTGTATCAATTGCAGCAGATGTTGTCGGAAAAAGCTGCATGAATCAATCCACCTAAACTTGGTACAAATTATGTTTCTAGACACCGTCGCGCTTTCTCGGCTACAATTTGCCCTCACGGCCATTTTTCACATGTTGTGGCCGGTTTTAACAACGGGGATGGCCATTTACCTTGTTGTTATTGAGGGGCTTTGGCTAAAAACCCGCAACCTAGATTACTATCGTCACGCTCGTTTCTGGTCAAAACTCTATGTGTTGAACTTTGGCATTGGCGTGGCCTCAGGCTTGCCAATGGCCTTTCAATTTGGCATGAACTGGGCACCCTTTTCCGAAGCGGTGGGAGATTTTTTTGGAACCATCCTGGGCTTTGAGGGCACGATGGCCTTTATGCTGGAGGCCAGCTTTCTGGGGATCATGCTGTTCGGCTGGGAGCGCGTCCCGCCGGTGATTCACTGGATCTCGACGATCCTGGTGGCTTTTGGCGCCAACCTCTCCACCTTTTGGATCCTGACGGCCAACTCTTGGCTGCAGACGCCGGCAGGTGGCGTGTTCGTCGATGGGAAATTTGTGGTGCGGGACTACCTGCAAGCTATTGTCAACCCCTTCATGGTCAACAGCTTTCTGCACATGTTTTTTGCCACCTTGGAAACCTCTTTGTTTGTTATCGGTGGCATCAGTGCCTGGTACATTCTCAAGCGGCGGCACAGCGAGTTCTTCTCCCGCTCCCTCAAAGTGGTCTTGGCAATGACCCTGGTGGTCGCCCCTTTGCAGGTGTTCGTCGGCCATCTGAGCGCGGAGCAAGTCTATCGCTATCAGCCGGCCAAGCTGGCGGCCATGGAGGCCCAGTGGGAGACGATCCCTGCCGGCGAGCGGGCAGACTGGAGCCTGTTGGCTGTGCCCAACGACCGCGAAGAGCGCAACGAGTGGGAGGTGAAGATCCCTGGCGCGCTGGGCTATCTGCTGGAGTTCAAACCCAGGCTGGATCGACCCATTCAAGGGCTCAAAAGCTGGGATCCCCAAAATCGTCCCCACATGGTTGGCCTCATCTACTACTCCTTTAGGACAATGGTGGCCATTGGCCTCCTCCTAGCCGGGCTTGTCGGAGTTACCCTTGTGCAATGGCTGAGGGGCAAGCTCTCAGTGGAGGCCCTTTCTCAGCAAAAGTGGCTGATGAGAGCTTGGATCTTCGCAGCACCCCTGGGATACATCGCCGTTGAAACCGGTTGGATCGTCCGCTGTGTGGGTCGGCAGCCCTGGATTGTGTATGGACAACTGCGCACGGTGGAATCGGTTTCGCCCCTGCCGGCAGGAGAAGTGCTGTTTTCTCTGGTTGGCCTGACCGCGTTGTACACTGTGTTCTTCGTTGCCGCTCTCTACTTTGGCAGCCGCATCATCCGCGAAGGGCCAAACCTGGAGTTGCCCGCCCCTGTCCCGGCAACGCAGCCGGTGATCGTGGTCGAGCCTGCCCGCCACGAGCCAGATCGCCGTCCTGCAGAAGCTCGGTAGCAGCAGTTTGGTAGCCATCTAACTGGTGACTCCAAGTAGCAACAGGGCAACGTAGCAGGCCCATTCCCCACAGCAGTGAAACCCTTCGCTACGTCAACTCCCAACTTCCCTTCCCTAGAGGGAGAGGGACTGGGGATCGCCATCGGGAACTGTCTCGCACTGGTCAGAAATACTCAAAGCAGAGGGAACAGCGATGGAATCTTTTGAGCCTTTACAGCGGTTTCTGCCCCAGGTTTGGTTTTTTATCCTGGGCCTATTCCTATTTCTCTACGTTCTGCTGGACGGGTTTGATCTGGGAGTTGGTATCCTCTCCCTGACGGCCTCCAGCGAGACGCGGCGCAGCATTCTCATGACCAGCTTGGGCAATGTTTGGGATGCCAACGAGACGTGGCTGGTGTTGATGGGGGGATCCCTATTTGGATCTTTTCCTCTCGCCTACGCCACCATTCTCAATGCCCTCTACATACCCTTGGTGATCATGGTGGTGGGCCTGATCTTGCGGGCCGTTTCCTTCGAGTTTCGGGAAAACGCCGACAACAAGTTGGTTTGGAACCTGGCCTTTGGAGTGGGCAGCTTTTTGGCAGCCTTGGGCCAGGGATTTGCCTTGGGCAGCGTCTTCGAAGGGATCCGCGTGGACGAAGCCGGCCACTTTGCCGGCAGCCCCTGGGATTGGCTGACCTGGCGCACGCTGTTGGTGGCTCTTACTTTGATCCAGGGCTATGTGTTAATCGGCTCAGCCTACCTAATCGTTAAGACCACCGGCGAGCTTCAGGAAACCTACTACAAGACGGCAACCATCGCCACCTGGACAACTTTACTGGGGGCAGTGTTTATCACCATCAGCACTCCTATCATGTCCGAGCAGGCGCGTGCTCAGCTTTTCTCGCCCCCTCTTTTCTACATCTTTGCTGCCATCCCAGTTCTGGGACTTTTGTTGGTGGCGTTGTTGCTGCGCAGCCTGCGCCGGCGGGAAGAAAATAGCGTTTTGGTTTACACTTTTTTGATCTTTGCGCTTTCTTTTATCGGCTTGGGGTTCATGGTCTTCCCCAACATCATCCCCCCCAGCGTCACCATCTACGAAGCGGCAGCCTCCCCCAGCTCGCTGGTGTTTATGCTCACCTTTATTGGCTTTCTGATCCCGGTTATCTTGTCCTACAACATCTACAACTACGTGGTGTTCCGGGGCAAGATCGTGGTGCAGGAAGTGGCGGCGGAAGAGGCCAAAGTTCCAGAGGCAGTTTAAGCTGGCCTGAGGATGCAGCAATAACCCCGCCCGGTGATGGGCGGGGCAATTTTTTAGGTGCAATCGAACGTCTACAGAGAAAGGCTGATACATTTACGCTGAACACTGCTGAGCATTACTGCTCAACGGTGAAGCGATAGCATTCTGTCCGTCTCCGAACAGAAAGGCGGTATCCCGCAAAGCCCTGAGCATAACACCCAGAGCGCCTTGCCAATCTCGTGGTAGCCTATGGTTGCACTTTGGGCATCTAAACACCTTTGCACCACCCAACTTAGTGTGGATGTGCCCGCACTTGGTACAGGTTTTGCTGGTGTACGCTTCCGATACTTCCACGACAACCACGTTTTTCTTCTTGGCTTGAAACTTCAGGAACTGCTTGAACCGGTAGTGCGCCCAGGTGAGCATCGCCCTTGCTGTCTTGCTACCAAACTTCCTCCCTGCCTTGGCAACCATCTTGGCTGACTCGAAAGTGGGGAGGAATATCAATCGGTAGTTATCCGTTAGGAACGCCGCTACCTTGCGATGGCACTCGTCCACCAAGTTCCTGATTCTCTCCCGCAGACGAAACGCCGCTTGCCGCATTCGCCTACGCTTGGGTCTCGGTGCTTTACTCAGCCTAGACTGCAGATCGTCTAGGTGGTAGCACAGCCGAGTGATTCTACCAAAGTCCCCCTTGGCGATATCTACAAAACCTGCTCTCACTCTCTCTTGAGCCATTGCCGGATCTGCTCGGCAGCTACATCGCGACCTCCCAACCCAAAAGCCAACGCCACCGCCACGGCAATCGCCCCCAGAACCAGACCAAAAGCCAACACCACAATGTCGGTGGCCACGCCCATCTGCTGCAGGGCCATGGCGCCAACAAAAACCAAGATAGCCACCCGCGCCGCCTGGGCCAGTACCCCTGAGGAAGGGCTACCCAAGCTCTTGATCATAGAGTGGGCCAAATTGGCCAAATAAAGACCGATCCCAAACACCAGGGCGCCGATGAGCACCCGACCGGAAATCAGCAACAGCCCCTGCACAATGTCGGTTAGGGCGGCAAACTGCAGCAACTCCACTGCCGGCACCGCCCCAAACAAGACCACGCCTACCCAGACCACCAAGCCGGCGATCTCGGAGGGAGTGCGACGTTTGGCAGCGGGATCCCCTTCAGGCTCAGGAGCAGCGGCCAGGGGCAAGCCCAGCCCCGCGACCAGACGGTCAAAACCCACCGCCTGCAGCAACTGGGTTACCAAGCTGGCCAAAAATTGCCCCAGCAAGTAAAAGACGGCCAGGATCAAAGCGGATCCCGCGATCAAGGGAATGGCCCGCAACACCTGCTCCAGCATCGCCACCGCCGGATCGGAGATGGCCCGAATTTCCAAGGCATTCAGCGCCGCAATCACCGCCGGGATCAACACCAAGACATACACCACCGTCCCGACGATCTGGGCCAACTGGGGAACGCCAAAGCGTGCCCCCAACCGATTTGCCCCTGCTGCCACCAACAAATTGGAGACGATCCCACGCACGATGCGGGCCAAAAACCAGCCCACTGCACCGATGATCAGCGCTCCCAAAATCCGCGGCACCATCGACAGCAACTGATCCAGCAGGTTTTGCACCGGCTGCAGCGGCCCCTGCAGGTTCAGGGTATCCAGGATGATCGGCAAAAAGAACAGCAGAATCAGCCAGTAAAGGGCATTGCCCAAAGTTTCATTCAGCAGGAAAGGGGTGACCTCTGTACCTCCCTCTTGGCCGGTCGGGGTTCCTTCTGCACCTGCCTCACCGGCAGTGCTTTCCTGCTGTAGAGGCCGGGCCAACTGCTCATCGAGGTTGAAACGCCGCAGCCCCTGGATGACTGCCAGCCGGGCAACTGTAGCCACCGCCCAGCCCACAGCCAGCAGCACCAGCGCCCCACCCACCCGTGGCAGATAAACGAAGATTTCCCCCAAAAACCTGTTGAGCGGATCGGAGACAGCTTGAAGCTGCAGGGCATTCAGTACCGCCACCAACACAAAAGCAAGAATCACCCAGTAGACGGCAGCGGCCACCCAGCGCTCCGTTTGGGGCAGCTTCTCGCCGGGCTTTTGGCCCAAAACCCAAGCAGCCAAGCGATTGTCCAGTTGCGTCCTTTTGAGCAGTCCTCTAACGCCGAAGGCTACTGCCATGGCCACTATCCAACCCAGAATTAAGATGGCAATCGCCGCAAGGAGATTGGGCATAAAATCGATAAGCCTAGACCAAAGACTGACGACAAAAGAGATGGCCTCATCTCCAATGGTGTTTCCAGAGGTGTCCATAATGATCCTCACAGCTTGAAAATGCTCAGGATGGACAGATAACAAGTGTAGGTTAACCTGAAGTGTTTTTTCAGGCAAGTTGGCCAAAGGGGGAATATGATATGAGAAATATATATTGAGGCAGAAATGTCGGATCTCGAAATAAAACTTCACATTCTATTAACCCAAGGGCTCCAGCCATCAGTCAAAGCTCCGATGGGCCATCGAACGGCAAGGATCGAATTCAAGTTGTTGATACCGCAGATTATAGCTTTTCCCCACCGAGCAGGAGCTTTGTAGATTAAGTCAGGATCTCTGTTGTGCGATGGATGCGGCTGCATTGGCTAGAGTCAGTGTTGCTGGGAGGAACTGTAGCGGGCAGTTTGCATCCACAGAATGAGAGCATTTTGATGACCTATATAAAGAATCAAACGGGCAATCGACACTCGGTCAATGGGTTGGATCCCCTGTAGCCTTGATATGCTTAGCCTATTGGCTTGCTCACTGTCTGACCTAAGGTGTATCCCGAAATACGTTTGCAGTTCTTCAATTTACAATTGATAGCCTTCTAAATCGGTTTCTTCCAATACACCAGCGCATCTTCTCCGTTGTAATACCCCTTGCGACGTCCCAGCCGTTGAAACCCTGCCGATTCGTACAGGCGGATTGCCGCTTGATTGGAAGCCTTTACCTCCAGAGTGGCCCAGCGGCAGCCTGCTGCTCTCGCTTGGTTCAGCAGTTCTTCCAGAATCCGCCGGCCCAAACCCTGTTGCCGGTGCTCGGGATCCACCGCCAGAGAGATGATATGTGCTTCTTCTTCAATACGCCAGAGAATGCCGAAGCCCACCAGCTCTTTTGTCGTCTGCGTCGGCGAAGTGGGGCCTGGAGAGGGAAGGGGAAACTCGGCTCGGCCCGAGCCACACGAAGCGCCAACGGCAGCGGGTTCCGCCACTACCCCAATCACCGTGCTTGTGGGTCGTTCCAGCTCCGCTCGATATCCCTGTTCTCCCCAGTATCCCCCATAGCACCGCCGATCCAGCTCCAGCAGTTGGGGCAGGGCAGTGATGTCCAACAGCTGCAGCCGATAACTCGTACCGCTCATGGTGGCCTAGTCTCGCAATTCGCAGAATTCCGCCAACAACAACTGCCCCAAGGGATCGTCATCGGGAGCCGCGTAGGGCAAGGCTCTGCGGCTGATGCTCAAGATGTTGCCCCCCGATTGGGGATGGTGCTCTGCACCGCTTTCGCGAACAGGCTTGAATTCGTAGTCGATCCCTTCGGTGAAGCCGGCTTCCTGTAGGTAGTCTTGGGCGGCTTTGAGGATCCCTTCTCGCAGTTGCGCTTTGACCGCAGGGGCCATGAGGTGGCGAACAAACCACTGGGCGCTGGCGGGATCCACCTCGGCCAGGTATTGGAGGGCAGGGGTCAACACAGCAGGGCGCTCTTGGGGGGAGAGGCGGTTGACCTGCTGAGCTACCGCGGGCACATCCCGCCGTTGCATGGCCTGGATCAGGGCTTGAATGTCTGGGGAGAAGGAGGGATCCGACACTTGGCTCATGGCTGGGGGTACCAGAGGGATTCGAGGGTGCGGACAAGGGCTGCTGCTTCGAAAGGAGAGGGAGCAGTCGGCAGACAGACGGTTACATGGCCCAGTTTTCGCCCTGGGCGGGCAGGGGTTTTGTGGTACCAATGCACCGTGGCATTGGGGAGCTGGGCCAGGCGCTGCCGCTTTTCTGGGTAATCGCCGGTGGCATGCTCATAGCCCAAGAGATTGACCATCACTGCCCCCGCACACTTGAGGGAGGGATCCCCCAAAGGCAGGCCGAGGATGGCCCGCAGGTGTTGCTCGAATTGTGAGGTGTGGCAGGCTTCTAGGGTGTAGTGGCCGGAATTGTGGACCCGCGGCGAGATTTCGTTGATCCAGATCCCGGCCTTGGGGTGGGTCGGCGGCACCCAGAACAGCTCGATGCCGAACACGCCAACTGCACCCAGTTTTTCCATCAGATCGGCTGCCAAGCGCCGGATCTCGGCCTCGGTGGTTGGGGGGATGCGGGCAGGCACCAGGACATGGCGGCAGACTTGCTCGATCTGCACAGTTTCCACCACCGGGTAAACCCGGATCTCTCCCTTCAGCCCCCGCGCCACCATCACCGCCAGCTCCCGCTCGAACGGGATCCATTCCTCCAGCAATAGCGGGATCCCCTCAGATTGGCTAAGGGCCTGCTGCAAAGCCGCTCGCTCGCGCAAGATGCAGGTGCCCTGCCCATCGTAGCCCTGTCGCCGTCGCTTGAGCACCACCGGAAAGCCCAGTCCAGCCAGGTCTGCCGAATCCAACACCGCCTCCAGCGGGAAGAAAGTCGGCACCGGCAACCCCAACCGCGCCAGGAACTGCCGTTGGTGCAACTTGTCCAGCAGCGGCTCTAGCGTGCTGAGGCTGGGACGAAAGCGGGATCCCTCCGGATCCAGTTTTTTCAGCTCCGGCAGAGGGATAAACTCGTTTTCAAAAGTAACCACCGGGCAGCGCTCCAACAACTGGGCCGTGGCCTGGCTGTCGGCTGTGGATCCCCAAACCACCCCATCGGCCACTGCCACCGCCGGATCGGTGGGAGCAGCAGCCTGCACCACCAGCGGGATCCCCATCTGGCGAGCTGCCAAGGCCAACATCTGCGCCAACTGCCCGCCGCCGATCACCCCCACAGGTTGGGATCTCTGGTCTTTTGAGGATACCTGGGTTTCCACAGCCGTACCGTTATACTGGGTGGTGGGCCGCTGTCCATTGCTTCTTGGATCCAGAACCCCATTATGGGACCCCTTGCCCTCCAGCGCTAGGAGAAAAACGGTGGAACCCTCTCAACCCTCTGAGCTGAGAGCTCTAATCAACCGGGCTTTGGCGGACAAAGTCTTGACTCGCGCCGAGCAACAGCAGATTCTCAGTGCCGTCATGGCCGATCAAGAAATTTCCCCAGAAGAGCACGAACTGCTGGAATCGATTGTGGAGCGCCTAAACAGTGGCGAGATCCGCGCTGTCGATTGAGCCCTGCCTTAAGACTGAGAGTGTCCCTAGGATTTTGGAGAATTGGATCCCAGTCTGTCCTTCGGCGCTGGGTATTCAGTCTGCAATGCTTGGGTCAATCCCGGTGGGTGGATCGCCTAGAATAATCCACAACCCACCTCTTTCTGCTGCCATGAGTTCTCACTCTTCAGATTGGTTCACGCGGGCTCGCCACATTTTTTACGGCACGGCCACCGCTCTGGTGGAGATCCTGCAAGACCCGGAAAAGCGCACCGAAAACCTCAACCGCCTTTCGATGGACTTGGGACAACTGGCGGCGGAGCTGGAGCAAAAGGGAGAGTTGATCGAGCAGGAGGCAGTTCGTTACGTTGAGAGTCTCAGGGATCCAGCCGCCAACGCCCCCTCGGCAAGTCCTGACTCTGAAGCGCCTGTCGAGAATGCTCCCCCGACACCAGCTTCCTCCCCCAACAAGCCGGCTATCTCCAGAGAAGAGATGACTGAGTTGATGGAGCTGATCCATCAGATTGAGTCCTTGCGCCTGGATTTGGAGCGGTTGCGCACCTCGTCCTGAGTCCTGTGCGGTTCGATATCCTTACCCTTTTCCCCGAATTTTTTGAAACGCCGCTGCGCATTGGGCTGGTGGGCAAAGCCCTACAGCAGGGGATCGCCGAAGTCCACTGCACCAATCCACGCGACTTCGCCACCGATAAGCACCGCCGTGTCGATGATGAGCCCTACGGGGGTGGGGTGGGCATGGTGCTCAAGCCAGAGCCTTTCTTCGCTGCTGTCGCCTCCCTGCCCCGGTTGGATCCCTGCGAGATCATTCTGCTGACGCCCCAGGGGCAACCGCTAAACCAGGCGCTGCTGCAGGAGCTGGCCCAGAAGGCGCAGCTGATCCTGCTGTGTGGCCAGTACGAAGGCTTTGACGAACGCATCCGACAATACCTGGCCACCCGCGAGGTGTCGCTGGGGGATTTTGTCCTGACCGGGGGGGAAATTCCGGCGCTGGCCCTGATCAACGGCGTGGTGCGGCTCTTGCCGGGCACCGTAGGCAAGGTAGACTCGTTAAAGAGGGAAAGCTTCGAGGCGGGGCTGCTGGACTATCCTCAGTACACCCGCCCGCCAGAGTTTCAGGGGTACAAGGTGCCGCCGGTACTCCTCTCAGGCGACCATCAAGCCATTGCCCGTTGGCGTCTGCAGCAGCAGCTGGTTCGAACCTGGCAAAGGCGGCCAGACCTGTTGGCCAAGCGCCCCTTGACCGCCGAAGAGCAGCAGTTGTTGGTAGAGGGGCTGGCGGAGCAGCACCCTCGTGTAAACGAAGCGGAGAAATAAATCATGCTCGGCAAGCTTCTCAACCGTCTCCTGAATCCATCGCCCGTCTGCTGGCGTGGGATCCCCTCGCCCCCAGTGCTGCTTCTGGTGGGAATGGCCTTGAGCTCGGTTCTGAGCGGTTCTGGGGTGGCCCTGGCCCAAAGCGGAAGTGTCAACGATGCCATTCGCCGCGACAGCAATCCCCCTCTGTTGGATGGCACCAGCATCAACGTCAACGATCTCTTCCGGGCTGCCGACTTCCTCTCCCGCCAGAATGCTGCTTCCCGCTGGGACGGCAAGGCCAGCGTTGATGCTGCTGTGGAGCAATTTAACCAATCCCGCCGCCGCTCCCTCCCGCTTTCTCCCGGTTCCTTGGCACCTGAGCCCACCCCCACTCCCTAAGGTTGGATCCCATTCCCGGTAAATCTGTTAGGATCGCAAAGCCGATCCCGTGCCTGCTGAAATGCGGTACACCGTTTTCGGGATCCATTAGGAGAACACCGCCGTGGTTAAGAGCACCCCCTCCAGCAAAGCCGATACGGAACAGCGTTTGGATCCCGCCAGCCGGGGTCACTCCAAAGACAGTTCCACCGCACCCAAAGGGATCCTGGGTTTTATTCAAGAGACCCGTGTGGAATTGGGCAAGATTGTTTGGCCGAGCCGCCGGCAATTGATCGGTGAGTCCGTAGGAGTCTTACTGATTGTGTTGGCTTTTGCTTCCTTCATCTACCTGGTCGATCAAGTGTTTGCTTGGGTAGCCACTCAGCTGTTCTTGTGATGTTCTGTCCTGAGGGGCAAGAGAGTCATGTTCAAGGATGGCTACAGGGAGGATGTGAGGTGATGAGGCCAGAGCAGCAGCGAAAACGTCGTGGGGGCCGTGTGGAGCACTTTGAGCCTGCAGACGCGATCCCGGAACCAGACGAGGGGGAAGGTCAAGAGCGTCGTAACCTGCGCTGGTACGCCGTGCAGGTGGCCTCAGGCTGCGAGAACAAAGTGAAGAGCACCCTGATGCAACGGGCGGCTGCTTTGGATGTGGCGGATCAAATTGTCGAGGTGGTGATCCCGAAGCGGACGGGCTTCAAGCTGGATCGAACCGGCAAGCGCCAGGAGCAAGAGGAGAAGATTTTTCCCGGCTATGTCCTGGTGCGCATGGACATGAACGACGACACTTGGATGGTGGTGAAAACAACCCCCAATGTGATCAACTTTGTTGGCACGGAAGAAAAACGGGCCTACGGTCGTGGTCGGGGGCATGTTACGCCGCGTCCCCTCAGCCAAAGTGAGGTGCAGCGCATCTTCAGCAGCGTCGAGGTGGAGGAAGTGCCCCTCAAAATCGACATGGCCCCTGGCGATCGCATCGAGGTGCTATCCGGCCCCTTCCAGGGTTTCTACGGCGAGGTGGTGGAGGTCAGCCCAGAACGGGGCAAGCTCAAGGCGTTGATCTCGATTTTCGGGCGCGATACCCCGGTAGAATTAGAGTTTGGTCAAGTGCGAAAAGAGGTGTAACTGCGTTTCATGGCTAAGAAGTTGGTGGCCGTGGTCAAGTTGGCCATTCAGGCGGGCAAGGCCACCCCCGCTCCCCCCATTGGCCCAGCCTTGGGTCAACACGGGGTCAACATCATGGCCTTTTGTAAGGAGTACAACGCCAAGACGGCGGATCAGGCCGGGATGGTGGTGCCTGTTGAAATCTCCATCTTCGAGGATCGCAGCTTTACCTTCGTCCTCAAGACGCCGCCAGCTTCGGTGTTGATCAAGAAGGCTCTGGGCATTGAGTCTGGCTCCAGCGAGCCCCACAAAACCAAGGTGGGATCCCTGACCCGAGCTCAACTGCGCCAGATCGCCGAGCAGAAGCTGCCGGATTTGAATGCCCACGATGTGGAGGCGGCCATGAAAATTATTGCCGGAACTGCTCGCAGCATGGGGGTGACGGTAGTGGATTGATGGAGGGATCCCTTGCCCGGTCTGAGGTGTTCACGGTCTTGAAAAAGTTGTTCTAGCAAACCACTGTGGGGGAGAGAAGTTCTCGTCAGTACCCCGAGGAGAAACGATGGCTCGAAAGCTTTCCAAACGTATGCAGGCTTTGCGGGAGAAGGTGAAGCCCATTGCCTATGCTCCCGAAGCGGCTTTGGCCCTGATGAAAGAGACGGCCACCGCCAAATTTGAAGAGGCGGCAGAGGTTCACATCCGCCTGGGGATCGACCCCAAGTACGCCGACCAACAACTGCGCACCACTGTAGTCTTGCCCAGGGGCACCGGCCAAGAGATCCGGGTGGCGGTGATTGCCCGCGGCGAGAAAGTGGTGGAGGCCCAAAATGCAGGGGCGGATCGGGTTGGATATGAAGACCTGATCGAGGAAATCAGCAAGGGCATGATGGATTTTGACCTTCTGATCGCCACCCCCGATGTGATGCCCCAAGTGGCCAAGCTGGGGCGGCTGTTGGGGCCGCGCGGCCTCATGCCCTCTCCCAAGGGGGGAACGGTAACCATGGATCTGGCCCAAGCGATTAAGGAGTTCAAGGCCGGCAAGCTGGAGTACCGGGCAGATCGCACCGGCATTGTGCATTTGATCTTCGGCAAGTGCAAGTTCCCCGTCGAAGCTCTGCTGGAGAACCTAAAAGCGGTGCAGGAGTCCATCGATCGCAACCGTCCTTCTGGAGCCAAGGGCAAGTATTGGCGAACCCTACACGTTTCTGCTACAATGGGGCCCTCGATTGAGGTTGATATCAATGCCCTGCGGGAGCTGAAGTTGGCAACTTAAGCCTTGCTTCGGTGCCGCGATGGGTTGAGAAGAGTTTGAGTGGGTGAATTTGGAGGAGGATCCCGGCAGAGCGTTTTTCCCCAGTTGAATAGCAAGCCGAAGACAGCAGGTGCCCGCGGGCTTAATGTCCTGCCGAGGTTTGAGCGAAGTTCAAAGGGATCCCTTCTTGGATCGCTTTTGATGGTGCGCTTATCTCCATGCGTCTCGGCTACGGCTGGGGCGCATTCTGTTTGGTAGAACCCAGATTCACCACCCGTTCAACCCTGGGTGACCATTGACAACAAAGGAGGTGAGCGCATGGGCAAGCAACCTTTAGCGAAGAAAGCGGAGATCGTCGATAAAGTCCGATCCCTGCTGCAGGCCAGCCAAATGGTGCTGGTGATCGACTACAAGGGGCTGACCGTTGCGGAGATGGACCAACTGCGGGCAGAGCTGCGCAAGTCGGATTCGGTTTGCATGGTTGTTAAGAATACCCTGATGCGGCGAGCCATCGCCGACCAAAAAGCTTGGGCAGGGATCATTCCCTTTTTGGCGGGGCCGACGGCCTTTATCTTGATTCGGGGCGATATTTCAGCCGCCCTGAAGGCGTATCAGGATTTTGCCAAGCAAACCAAGAAAACCGAGTTCCGCGGTGCCGGCATTGAAGGGCTATCCCTGACCTTGGAGCAGGCCAAGGCCATCGCCGAGCTACCGCCCAAGGAAGTGCTCATGGCCCAAGTGGCGGGCAGCCTCAAGTCGGTGGCCACCGGCCTGGCGGTCGGGCTCAATGCTGTGCCCACGCAAGTGGCGCGCGGTATCCACGAGATCCCAGCCTCTCTGGGGCGGGCCATCCGGGCCATTGCCGACAAGGAGGCCGCATAAAGGGCTTCAGTTCATCAGCCCAAACCTGTGTATCGATTCTGTTACCCCCAAGGAGAAACCATCATGTCTTCAGAGCGCGTTGCAAAGATTTTGGAAGAGTTGAAAGCCTTGAGCTTGCTGGAAGCTTCCGAGCTGGTGAAAGCCATCGAGGAAACCTTTGGCGTCAGTGCAGCAGCCCCAGCCGGCGGTATGGTCATGGCAGCTCCTGTGGCAGCGGCGGCGGCAGCTCCGGCGGCAGCCCCTGAGCCGGTGGAAGAGCAAACTGCCTTTGATGTCATCCTCGAGGCTGTGCCAGCCGACAAGAAGATCGCCATCCTCAAGGTGGTGCGCGAGTTGACCGGCTTGGGTCTGAAGGATGCCAAAGATCTGGTCGAGGCGGCTCCCAAACCCGTCAAAGAAGGGGTTGCCAAAGAGGAAGCCAACGACATCAAGAAGAAGCTGGAAGAAGCCGGCGCTACCGTCAAGATCAAGTAGTTCAAGTTACGGGGAAAGCGCTTCTTTCTGGTCTAACGAGAAATCCAATCGAGACACTCAAACCCAAGAAGGGGGGCTGCTTCGGCCCCTCTTTTGGGTCTGCCCGACCATTGGCGTGAGTTCAGGATCCCTGCTCCGCCGCGCTTCCACCTCTCCGTGAGCTTTCAAGAGGGCAGCCAGCTTGCGACGCATGACGATGCTGGGTTTATCGGTAAACATGTGCTGCTCCGCCTTGATATCGAGGGGAACGTCATAGTCGGTGCTTTCCAGAACCCGTTGATCCTCAAGGGTCACCTGCCGATCGAAGGCGATGATACTCTCAGCTAGAAATCGCAGGAGCCCCGCACTGTACCCGTAGGGTCAGTGTCGGGAGGAATGCGGAAGTTATGATAGAACCATGACCCAAGTCCTGACCGTATCCTGCAAGCTCAAGGCGTCCCAGTCGCAAGCCGCCAAATTGGACGCGACTTTGGAGGCTTTTGGCCAAGCCTTGAATTGGGTCAACCAGAACACGCCGGAGAAAGTCGCCAACGCCGTTAAGCTCCAGTCTCTGTGCTACCGCGAAATCCATGCCCGGTTCGGCTTATCCAGTAACTTGGCAAGGACTACGTCCCGCTTACGCGACCAGCAGGTCTGCAGACGGCTGGCCGGCGCCCGTAAAGTTGCCCAACAGAAAAACCGCCCCGTCAAAACGTTCAAAGGGGGCTTCGCTACCTACGATGCACGTATCTTTTCGTTCCGCGAGAAAGACTGGACGGTGTCGCTGACCACGGTGGAGGGTCGGGAGCGCTTTGAGCTGGCGATTGGCCGCTACCAGAGAGAACGGCTGGCTGGTTCCAACCCCAAATCTGCCACCCTGGTCAAGCGTAAAGACGGCTCCTACTCCATTCAAATCTGTGTGGAAGCGGAGCCATCCCCGCCGCAACGCACGGGCAGAGTGCTGGGGGTGGACTTGGGGAGGACGGATATTGCCCATACGTCAGAGGGGGACAACTGGAATGGACAGCAGTTGAACAGAGTCCGCGACCACTACTCCCGGTTGAGGGCGGCACTCCAACGCAAAGCCAGTAAGGGCACACGCAGTTCGCGGCGCAGATGCAGAGAACTGCTGCAACGGCTGTCTGGCAAGGAGAGACGTTTTCAGGCGTGGGTCAATCATCGCATCTCCAAAGCTATTGTCTCTAGGGCAAAAGCTACCAACAGCGCTATCGCCCTGGAAGACCTGACAGGGATCCGGAAAAGAGTCAATCAACAGCCGCGCAGCAAAGCCGAGCGGCGCAGGGCCAACAGTTGGGCGTTCTACCAACTACGCCAGTTTCTGGAATACAAGGCGAGGGTTGCAGGGGTTTCTCTGATTCCTGTGCCGCCTGCTTACACGTCGCAGACCTGTCACCGGTGCTTACACATCCACCCTGAGCAGGGCAAGTCCTACCGCAGTGGCAAGTCGTTCAAGTGTGGGCACTGTGGATGGGAAGGGGATGCGGATTTGAATGGTGCGAATGTGATTGCGCTCTTGGGGGCTGTCGTAAACCAGCCTAGAGGTTCGGGCCTGTTTTGTTCTCTGGTAGAGCAGAGCAGGCTCAGGGCTACTGAAAGCCCGCTCCGTACCGCTTTAGCGGTCGGAGTCGGGTAGTTTACCACTCACCTCTGCTTCTGAATCGTTGCGCAAACAGAATTGCACCACCTGCGAGGTTTGGTCGTCGATGGGGGTAGCCGCTGTGAAAATGATGTGGATGAGGCCGTTGGGGTAGGTGATTTTGAGCTTGCGACCAAAAGGCATAAACCAGGTGCCCTCCAGGATACGCACTGTGCGATCCTCTGACATCCGCAAGTTTTGCTTCTGCAAGTCACTGTTGAACACCGGCAAAACAGAGGTGGCCCGAAGGCCGTACTCCAGCCCTTCAAGGCTGTCCAGATCGGGGGGTACAGGCTCGGAGATCACCCCAAAGCTCTGCTGATGGACGAAGTGGGGATGGGCATTGTCAAAGGAGTTTTCCATCAGGCGCAGGCCAGCACATTTCCAGACCTCATAGAACTGATGAATTTGGCGAAACCGGGGATCCGCCACCTCTGAGATCTCGGGAATATCGGTCAAGGGATCCGCCAATGCCACCCAAACATAGCCATAGCGCTCTTGGCAGCGAAACCCCTCCACCTTGTAGGTGCGAGGGATGAAGTTGTCTGTAAGTTGGGGTACCTTCACACAGGTGCCAGAGCCGTCAAATTCCCAGCCGTGATAGGGGCAGCGGATGTGACCATTGCAAACAACCCCTTTGGAAAGTTGGGCCGAGCGATGGCAGCAACGATCCAAGACGGCGCAAGGCTGCCCTGACTCATTGAGCCAAAGCACCAGAGGAGTCTTCAGCAGCGTGAAAGCTTGTGGGCCGGTTTCCAGGGCCGACATCGGGATCACGGGGTACCAAAACCGCCTCAGGACAGGTTGCTGGGTAACAAGCATAAACCCGCTCCACAAGCTCTAGTTCGGAGAATCATGAGCTGGCTTTTCGTGAGCCTAGGTGGCTCAAAGCACCGCCCCCCGTGAAAAAGATAGGCGTTGAAATGGCAGAAGTCCGTATAAGCCAACACAGCTTTGCCCTGGGCGCGTTTGTGCATCGATGGCTACCCCCCTGCCCGGGGATGGGCTATTGATCGAAGGAAGCAGAGAAGCGTCGGTGGGCTTCTGTTGGCATGTGGCTGTGAGGAAAGGTGGAAAGGTGCAAAACGAATTGAACCCCGCTCGAGATCCTTGTAGCGCAGGGATCCCGGCCCAACCTACTGCAGAGTCCACCTCCCCCAAACCAGAACCGGCTGCTGAGAGCCGGCCAAACCAACTGACGGATCCAGATCCTCGCCTCAGCCGTTCTCAACAAAAACGAGAGCAGGAACGCCGCTCCTTACCTTGGCGTCTGGGGCTGGCCAACGTGCTCTCGGCAGGGTTGCATTTCATCGCGATGAGCTGGGTGGGTTGGCAGCCTAGGATCCGGGAAGAGGAGGAGATCCTCCCCTTTCAGTGGGTGGAGGTGGCAGACGAGCCGCCCCCAGAGCCGCAGTGGATTGCGCCCGTCTCCGCCCGTGAGTCCGGTGTCTCTGAACCTCGGGATCACGTATCGGTGCGGCAGTCGCAAGTGCCCAGCCCAAGTGAAGAGGCCACTTCTGCGGCGGCACAGCCTTTGGTTGCCTCAGCCGCAGGGAGTCCTGTCCCTGGGATCCTCCCCCCATCCCCAAGGGAGCTTGAGATGCCCCAACCCAACCGCGACTCTGCCTCTCCTCAGCAGCAGCCAAAGGCCAGGTTAGAAAATCTGTCAGCGGGTTTAGCAGCTCTGGAGCAGGCAGTTGCCGATCACAATTGGGCGGAGGCGCTACATCTGACGGAAGAATGGCTGGATCACTGGCCTCTGTCCTCTCCACAGCGCCAGCAACTGCAGGACTATCGTCAGCATCTGCAAAGCCTACTGGCTACCTCCTCGGCAGCAGCAGTGGAGACCAAATCGGCTCAGATCTCTCCTGCTCAATCCCTCAAGCCTCAACCCGAAAGAGCAGCAAGTTCTCCTGAGGTTTTGCCACAACCCTACCTGTCGGCTCCAGCGGATCCGCATCCAACTTTGCCCTCTCCAGAGCCGATCGCAGCCCCGTTGGAAGAGCCTTCTCCCACCTTGCCCCCGACTTTTCCTACCGGATCCCACAGCTCCAGCCTTGGTCGCACCAGTGGGATAGAGTCCTCGCGGGCAGGCCCACCCAGCCTCAATGCCGTCGCCGATCCGGATTGGGGAGACTACTTGGCTCAATTCCAAGAAAGGGTTCGCCAACACTGGATGGTACGGCGGGCATCCGGATCCTACGTAACAGTGGTGCAGGTGCGTCTGGATCGACAGGGATCCTTGCGGGAACTGCGCCTGCAAACCCCCTCAGAAGATCCCCTGTTGGATGCAGCCGTGCTCAGTGCCATCCAGCGCTCAGCCCCCTTTGCTCCTTTGCCCGAGAGCTATGTTGGCGAAGAACTGATGCTGGAAATTAACGTGTTGAGCGGATCCCTGCAGGCTGGCCCAACCCAGATTCCGAGAAACTAACGTCAGAACCTCAGGCAAGGCCACAAGCCCTGTTCAGAGGGGTTCAGATTTCCGAGTGTCGGCAGTAGCCTAGGCCATGGACTTGCGGCGGTTGCGCCGGACGGCCACCGCTTTGCGCTTGCGCTTTTCTAGGTTGGTTTCAAAGTGCCGATGGTTGCGCAAATCCCGCAAAATGCCCGCCTTAGAAACCTGGCGCTTGAAGCGGCGCAGCGCCGATTCGATCCCTTCGTTTTCGCCAATCGTCACTTGGGTCATAGGAAAGACATCTCCTCCGTCAATCAAATGGGTTTGGTTACAACAGGGATCCCTATCGTGACATACTCCCGACTCCGACTGCTGGCGGTACGGAGCGGGCTTCTCGCTTCAAAGTGCTACGCACCGCTGACGCGAATGGGGAGCTAGTGCAAGAACCCTCCACGAGCAGACACGGGATGCCCCACCGCGTAGCTGTACCAGATTCCGGCAATGCCGTTTTGCACAGCCAGGTTGATTATAGAACAGGGGATGTCCGCCTTTCATTCCGACCCTCGTCCTACGGGCAGAGGGCAGGGCTTCAAGGACTCCGTCCCGCTAGCGCGAACGGCGGCCTAGCTAAACAATCGCCACACCACTGCTTGCTGCCACAGTTCGTGTTCACTGCGCCCGGCTGCCAAAGTTGAGCCCCGAAACCACCTCACCTTCCCTCAAATTCACAACAAATGAGGCCGTTGTCCCAGTGGGGGGCGGGGGAGAGGGTGCTGGAGTTGGGCTGGGGGCACTGCCGATTACCGATTGCACAAAACCGGCGAAGCTAGACACCCGCGTATACACCCCATAGAAATTGGGCTGGGCGCAGCCGATGCCAAAACTGGTGATTCCGGCCAGGGCAAAACCCGTGCCACTGGACACAATCAAAGGCCCACCACTATCGCCCTGACACGTATCGACTCCCCCCTGAGGAAAGCCGGCGCAGAGCATGGTATCTAAAATGGTGCCATTGTAGGATTGGGGCGCATTGCACACCGCATTGGAGACGATGGGAACGGTGGCCTGCTGCAAATCTCGGGGAAAGCCGCTGGGTTCCTCGTTGTCCAGAGCACGGGGGAAGGTAGCTCCCCAGCCGAGGATGGTGGCGGCAGTGCCAGGGGCCGTCAGGTTGGTTTGGTTGGGCTGCACCAGTGGCAGGGTGGCCAGAGCCACTGGCCGAGAAAGGCGCACCAGGGCAATGTCGTTCCCCCCAAGTTTCCCCACCTGGGGGTTGTAGCCGGGGTTGAGGACAATTTGCGCGGCGCGAATGCGTTGGCCGGCACCGATTTGCAAGCGGTTGGTACCCAACAGCAGATCCAGATTTTGGGCACTCACTACCTGGTTGCCTTGTCCGTCGAAAAAACAATGGGCAGCGGTAACTACCCACTCCGGCGCGATCAGGGATCCGCCGCAAAACTGCGCTTGAAAAGGATCTGGCTCAGCCGCCCTCAGCAAGGCCACCATCCAGGGAAAGGCTCCTTCGGGAGCAGGACTGCCGCCCACAATCCGCTCCAGCCCCAAGCCTGAGCGCGGCGTGGTGAAGATTCGCCCTGGGGGCAAAAGGGCGGTGACGCGGTAGATGCCAGGGGGCAAGTTGGAGAAGCGGAAGTTGCCGCCGCCGTCGCTGACGGTGCTGGGCTCCCCCGGGTCGAGGCGGCCATTGCCGTTTAAGTCCAAAAACGTGGTAATGCCCGGCAGCCCCGGCTCCCCCGGATCCCGCAGCCCATTGCCGTTGAGATCGTCGAAATGGGATCCCTCAATTCGTCCTGTGGGAGGGGCCGAGACTGGGGGAAGCAGGCGACTGGAACCGCCACCGCCACAGGCGCTCACACTCAAGGCCAGACTCAACCCCAGCAGAACAGACCAGGAGCGAGCCAAGCCAAGGGGGGAATGGGATCGCGAGAGATGAGGCATGGTCAGATTCTCCAAAGCCAGCCGGTTATGCCAGCCAAGGATATCCTACCGGCGAAGCCTAAAGATTGCGCAACCGGGAGAACTTCTCCCCGCGGCCGGCTCTCCCGAGTTGCCCCAAGACCCCAATGCCCACTTTTGCCTCTTGCCGCCCGTGCACCTGGGCAGTAAAACCAGGGTGGGAGGGTGTGTGGCAGATGAATATCGCGGTCTTGGGGTTCAAAGGGGGCGTGGGCAAAACCACCACAGCGGTGCATTTGGCCCTCTACCTTCAGCAAAAACAAGGGGCAGCTCCTGCGGGTGGGTCGGGGATGGCCCTGTTGATCGACGCCGATCCCAATCGCTCGGCCTCTCGCTGGGCAGAACGGGGATCATCCTTTCCTATTAAGGTATTGGCTGCGGATCCCACCACTCCCACGCCCACAGGCTTTCAGCACACGGTGATTGACACCCCTGCCCGTCCCACCTCGGAACAGTTACCAAAAAACTGGGTCTAAAGCCCCGCCCTAAGGCCTACGGCCCGCTGACGCGACCAGGGCGGCTTTTATCTTGCTAACCTGCGCTAGAGTGGGCCCATGCGCGTCCTCGAAGCCAAGCTCCTCAACGGCACAGCCCAGCAGTACCAAGCCCTGGATGAGGCCATCCGGACTGCCCAGTTCGTGCGCAACAAGTGCCTGCGCCACTGGATGGATCATCAGGGGGTGAACAGGGCCACGTTGTACTCCCTCTGCAAGGACTTGGCTCAGGAGTTCCCCTTCGCCCAGAAGCTCAACTCCTCTGCCCGACAAGCCAGTGCCGAGCGAGCTTGGTCTGCTATTTCCAACTTTTACCGCCGCTGCCAGAACCAGGCAGCCCAAAAAGGCTATCCCCAGTTCCAGAAACACTGTCGCTCCGTGGAGTACAAAGTCTCCGGCTGGAAGCTCTCCCAGGATGGAATGTCCATCACCTTCACGGACGGCTTCCATGCGGGTACTTTTGCCCTCTACTGCAACGGCGAGGCACGGCGGGACATCCTCACCCTGAAAATCAACCGGGTGAGGGTCATACGCAGGGCCGATGGGTACTACGCCCAGTTCTGTCTGGACGTGGAGCGTCGGGAGAAGGTGGGCTACACCGGCGAGGCGGTGGGGCTGGATGTGGGCTTGATGCACTTCTACACCGACAGCCACGGCCACAAGGTAGAGTGCCCCAAATTCTTGCGTCGTGCCGAAAGGAGGTTGAAGCGAGAGCAACGCAGGTTAAGTCGGAAGTTTCGGAGAGGGGCCAAACCTCAATCCAAGAACTACCACAAGCAGAGGAAGCGGCTGGGCAAGGTACACCTGAAGGTCCAACGCCAGCGTAGAGACTGGGTCATCAAGCTGGCCCGGTGCGTGGTGGCGTCTCACGACGTCGTGGCGTACGAGGACTTGCAGGTGCGCAACTTGGTGCGGAATCGCCACTTGGCCAAGTCGATTCACGATGCGAGCTGGAGTTTATTCACCGGGTGGCTCGACTACTACGGGAAGGTCTTCAACAAGGTGGTGGTGGCCGTGCCGCCCCAGTACACCAGTCAGGACTGTTCTCGGTGTGGCCACCGGGTGAAGAAGAGGCTGTCCACTCGCACCCATCAATGCCCGCAGTGTGGGGTGGTACTTTGCCGGGATGAGAATGCGGCCATCAACATCCTGCGCCGAGGGCTGGAGTTGCTGGGTGAGGAGTGGAACAACGGTACCTTTGGGCAAAAGGGAACCGCCCCGAAAGGGGGAACGCCTGGAGAGACAAGCACCGCTGCTGTGGAGGGGCAACCTGACACGGTAAGTGCTGTCGCAGAACCAGGAACCAGAATCCCCTGTCTTTAGGCAGGGGAGCATGTCAAATCCCCAAAGAGACCCACCGAGCCGTGAAGCGCCTTCTGTTGGAGTCGGATCAAGATCTCTCGGAGTTAGTCGAGACGCTGCTCAGCCAGTGGCTGCGTTCTCAGTCGGGAAAGGTTTGAAACCAAAATCTGGGGAAGGGGGGCATCGCGGACCCCACAGCCGCATAGGATCCCGCTGTCGGGGATCGGAGGGAGCACACAGATTCCAGATCAGAACCAGATAAGAATAAGATGAAGGGGCGTGAGGCAGGGATCCCCGAACGCGAGGTGGGGCCGTTCGCAATAGCGGGACGGAGTCCTTGGGCAAGTTGCGCGAGGGGAAGTCTGCGTTGGGAGGACGTCACGCTCTTTCAGGGGTAAAGGGATCCTTTATGCAAGCCATCACCTTGCTCGGCTCCACCGGCTCGATTGGCACCCAAACTCTGGACTTGGTGGCCCAGTATCCGGAGCGTTTTCAGGTTGTTGGCCTGACCAGCTACAGCAACGTCGCCCTCTTGGCCGAGCAGGTACGGCGGTTTCGGCCCCAGATGGTTGCCATTGGCCGGGAAGAACTGCTGCCGGAGCTGCGGTCGCTGCTGACCGGGATCCGACCGCTGCCGGAGTTGGTGGCCGGAACGGAGGGGCTGTGTCAGGTGGCGGCTCACCCGGCGGCCCAGCGGGTGGTGACGGGGATCGTCGGCTGCGCCGGTTTGTTGCCAACCCTGGCGGCCATCCGTGCCGGCAAAGACATTGCCCTGGCCAACAAAGAAACCCTGGTGGCAGGGGGGCCGGTGGTGCTGCCCTTGGTGCGGCAGTACGGGGTGAACCTGATCCCCGTCGACTCTGAGCATTCGGCCATTTTCCAGTGTTTACAGGGGGTGCCCGCGGGATCCCTGCGAAGAATCCTGTTGACTGCCTCGGGTGGCGCCTTTCGGGATTGGCCTGCCGAAAAATTGGATCAGGTCACCCTGGCCGATGCCCTCAAGCACCCCAACTGGGTGATGGGGCGCAAAATCACCATCGACTCGGCCACCCTGATGAACAAGGGCCTGGAGGTGATCGAGGCCCACTGGCTCTTCGGCCTGGACTACGACCACATCGACATCCTCATCCATCCGCAAAGCATTGTCCACTCCCTGATCGAGCTGGCCGATACCTCGGTTCTGGCCCAGTTGGGCTGGCCGGACATGCACCTGCCCATCCTCTACGGCCTCAGTTGGCCGGAACGCCTGGCCACCCCCTGGGATCCCCTCGATTTGGTCAAGCTGGGATCCCTCACCTTTAAGGCTCCGGATCACCGCAAGTACCCCTGCATGGAGTTGGCCTATGCCGCTGGACGGAGGGGGGGAACGCTGCCGGCAGTGTTGAATGCGGCCAACGAAGCGGCGGTGGCCCTGTTCTTGCAGGAGCGCATCCGTTTTTTGGATATTCCCCGTCTCTTGGAGCGGGTTTGTGAGCGGCATCAAGTCATTGCCGATCCCAGCCTGGAGGACATTTTGCAGGCAGATGCCTGGGCACGGCGGGAAACGGCGCAACTGGCCCAGCAAGCCCCGGCTCAGGTTCTGGTCTGATCCCCACCGGGGGGATCCGGCTGAACGCTAGAGTGGAAGAGGATGCAGGGAGCAAGTGAGTGACCGGATCCCATCTCCGACAATTGGCCCATTATCTGCGCCCCTATCGACGACAGGTGGGGTTGGGCATTGGATCCCTGCTCCTGGTCAATGGCCTGGGGGTGTTCCTGCCCTGGTACGTCAAGCTGGTCATCGATGACCTCAGCCAGAACCTGGCCACTTTGTCGGACCGGCGCATTGCCCTTTACGCCCTAACGGTGCTGGTCGTCTCCAGCCTGATGATGGGCATTCGCATTGCCTCGCGGGTGTGGATGTTTGGGGTGGGACGGCAGGTGGAGTTTCACCTCAAGCAAGCCATCTTCGAGCATTTGCTCACCCTGCAGCCTTCCTACTTTGCCCAGCAGACCATCGGGGACATTCTCACCTGCATCACCAGCGATGTGGAAAACATCCGCCGCCTGTTGGGGTTCGCCCTACTCAATTTGGCCAACACGATCTTTGCCTATGCCACCACCTTGCCCGCCATGTTTGGCATCGAGCCCCGTCTGAGCACCTTGGCGCTGTCGGTGTTTCCGGTGATGTTGGTGCTGGTGAAGTTGAGCAGCAACCGCCTGCAGCAGGAGCAGCTCCAGGTGCAGCAGGAGTTGGCGGATCTGAGCGATCTCATTCAAGAGGACCTGAACGGCATTGCCCTGATCAAGGTGTACAGCCAGGAACAGCACGAGCAGCGGGAGTTTCGCCGCCAGAACCAGCGGCTGCTGCAGGCCAATTTGCGCTTGGCCCTCACTCGCAACTTGCTTTTCCCTTCTTTGGTGGCGCTGGTCAGCCTCAGTTTGTTGCTACTGCTGGCGGTGGGGGGGCCGCAGATTGCGGCAGGGACGCTGACCATCGGGGATTTTTCGGCCCTCACCCTCTACGTGGAACGGTTGGTATTTCCCACCGCCCTGCTGGGCTTCACCATCACGGCCTACCAGCGGGGGCAGGTCAGCTTGGAGCGGATCGATGCTCTGTTGGGGGTAGAACCCACCATCCGAGACGCCCCAGGCGCTTTGCCGTTGCCTCTGGAGAGGGTGCAGGGTCGCCTCGAGGCCAGAGGTCTCGCGTTTGCCTTCGCCGGCCCTGCGGCAGCTCCGGCTCTAGAGGATTTGCACTTTTGCATAGAACCGGGCCAGATGGTGGCGGTGGTGGGGCCGATTGGGGCGGGCAAGTCCACTCTGGCCAATGCCCTTCCTCGGCTGCTGGAGATCCAGCCGGGGCAACTGTTTTTGGATGGGCAGGATATCACCCAGATTCAACTGGGATCCCTGCGCCGGGCCATTGCCTATGTGCCCCAGGAGAGCTTCCTGTTCAGCGCCACGGTCCGGGACAACATCCGCTACGGCAAGCCAGATGCCGAAGATTGGGAGGTGGAATGGGCTGCCAAAGCCGCCCACATCCACGCCGAGATCCTCAACTTTCCCAAGGGCTACGACACTCTGGTGGGAGAGCGGGGCATCACCCTCTCCGGTGGCCAGCGACAGCGGGTGGCCTTGGCCCGGGCTTTGCTGGTGGATGCTCCCATCTTGATCCTGGATGACTCTCTCTCCAGCGTGGATAACCAGACGGCCCAAGCCATCCTTCGCCATCTGCGTCGGGTCACGGCCCAGAAAACGGTGATCTTCATCACCCATCGCCTTACGGCTGCGGTGGAAGCCGATCAGATTTGGGTGATGGACAGGGGCCGCCTTGTGCAGAAGGGATCCCATGCCGAATTGCTGGCGGACGAGAAGGGCCTCTACGCTTCTCTGTGGGCCAAGCAAAAGCTGGAGGAAGCCCTGGCCTAATTTGACGGCGGCAATCCCTGGCCGCTACCCTAACCGGCAAAGCTGTGGGGAGTGGCAACGATGGAAACTGCTGGGATCACTTTGTCCAAATTGCTCCACCAAGCCGGGATCCAGCCCCGATTGGCCCAGGGATCCCTGGAGGGGGTGCAGGTCTGGGGCCTCTGTGCCGACTCTCGCCAGGTGCAGGCCGGGGATCTCTTCTTGGGGATGCCGGGATCCCGCGTGGATGGGGGTTGCTTCGTGGCCCAAGCCCTGGCGGCAGGGGCAGTGGCGGCCCTCATTTCCCAAGAGGCGTGGGAGAGCGTCAGCGGAGAGGCTGGATGGGGAAGTCAGCCCGTCCTGGTTTTGCCTCGCGCCAGCCTGAACAGGGCCGTGGCCCAGGTGGCGGCAGCTTTCTATGGGTTTCCCGCCCGCCAACTGACCTTGGTGGGGGTGACGGGCACCAATGGCAAAACCACCACCACCCACTTAATCGAACATTTGGTGCAAGCTGCCGGCCGCTCCGCGGCTTTGCTGGGCACTCTGTACAACCGCTGGCCTGGCTATAGGGAGGTGGCCTCCCACACCACCCTTTTTCCCCTAGAGCTGCAGCGCAGCCTGCGGCAGGCCCACCAAGTCGGGGCAGAGGTGGCCGTGATGGAAGTGAGCTCTCACGCATTGGCTCAAGATCGAGTGTGGGGGTGTTCCTTTGCCGCTGCCGTCTGGACCAACCTTACCCAGGATCACCTGGATTTCCACGGCAGCATGGAGAACTACTGGCAGGCCAAAGCCACCCTCTTCCGACAGGAGTATCTCCAAGGGCGGGCGGTGATCAACGCCGACGATGCTGGGGGACGGCGGCTCTTGCAAGCCATTCGGCCCGATCTGCAGCCCTGGGCCTACTCGCTGCAGCCCCTGCAGGGGATCCCCAGCCTCTGGCCCGGCCAAGTTCAACTGCGCCCCACCGGCCTGAGCGCGACCCTGCACACCCCTGCGGGCACGTTTGCCGTGGAGGCCCCCCTGGTGGGATCCTTCAACCTGGCCAACCTGCTGGCGGCGGTGGGGGTAGCCCTGCACTTGGGGATCCCTGTCGAGATCATCCAGTCGGCCCTGCCCCACTTTCCGGGCGTACCGGGGCGGATGGAGCGGGTGACCCTGCCGGGGCAGGATATCGCGGTAGTTGTGGACTACGCCCACACCCCCGACGGCCTGGAAAACTTGCTCAAGGCCCTGCGATCCCAGGTGCAAGGGCAACTTATCTGCGTCTTTGGCTGTGGCGGGGATCGGGATCGGGGCAAACGACCGCAGATGGGCCGCATTGCCGCCACCTGGGCCGATCAGGTGATCGTTACCTCCGACAACCCCCGCACCGAAGATCCCCAGCAGATCCTACGGGATATTTTGGCCGGGATCCCTGGATCCCCCAGGGCGGTGGAGGTGGATCGGCGGCAGGCCATTCGCCTGGCCATCCTCGCAGCCCAGCCAGGGGATACGGTGGTCATTGCCGGCAAAGGCCATGAGGACTACCAAATCCTGGGCACCGAGAAGGTTCACTTCGACGACCGGGAAGAAGCCCGCGCCGCCCTGGCCCTGAGGGAAAAAAGCCGGGGGTGAGGCTAACGGGAGCGGTGCTGCAGCATCAGCTCCACGAACTCGCGGAAGAGGTGATCGGCGTCGTGGGGGCCGGGGCTGGCCTCCGGGTGATACTGCACAGAAAACAGGGGCAGGTGACGGTGGCGGATCCCGGCCACGGTACGGTCATTCAAGTTGAGGTAGGTGATTACCACCCCATCGGCGGGGATCGAAGCGGCATCCACCGCAAATCCGTGGTTCTGGCTGGTGATCTCCACTTGCTTCTCCAACCCGCAAGGGTGGTTGAGGCCGCGGTGGCCAAACTTGAGCTTGTAGGTGGATCCCCCTAGGGCCAAACTGAGAATCTGATGGCCCAGGCAGATCCCAAATAGGGGCTTCCCGGTTTGCAGCAGCGCTTGCGTGGTGCGGATGGCCGTGGTCTCTGCCGCCGGATCCCCTGGCCCATTGGAGAGGAAGATCCCATCGGGGTTGTAACTCAAAATCTGCTCCGGGCTGGCATTGGCCGGCAACACCATCACCCGACAGCCATAGCGGGTAAGGCGGCGCAGAATGTTGCGCTTAACGCCGAAATCCAGGGCCACCACCCGCAGGGGCGGCTCCGGGATCGGGATCCCTTGGCTGCGGCCATAGTCCCAGTCGGCGGGGGTAGGTTCCAGCCACTCGTAGGGTTGAGGAGTGGTAACCTCTGCCACCAAGCTCAACCCCTGCATGGAAGGAGCTTGGCGCACCCGCTCCAACAAAACCTGGGGATCCAAAGTCTCCGTGGAAAGGGCCCCGTTCATCACCCCCTGAGAGCGCAGCCGCCGCGCCAAAGCCCGCGTATCTACCCCAGCAATGGCCGGGATCCCATATCGTTGCAGGTATTCGGGGAGGGTGGATGTAGCCCGCCAGGAGCTGGCCAGGCGAGACACATTGCGGGCGATGATCCCCGCAACCTGAGGCCGAGCCGATTCTTCGTCCAGCTCATTCACTCCGGTGTTTCCCAGCTCAGGGCAGGTGAAAGTAATGATCTGCCCCCGGTAGCTAGGGTCGGTGATCACCTCCTGGTAGCCGGTCATGCCTGTGTTGAACACCACCTCGCCCACCGCCGTGCCCGGCGCCCCAAAAGACCAGCCGGAGAAAGCAGTGCCATCCGCCAGCACCAAGAGAGCCGGCTGACGAGTTTGCCAGGGAAAAACAAGCGGTGGGGAAGCCGTGAGCATAGAAGGAACCTACAGCATTACCAGCCCCCCAAACCCTCCTCTCCCTTTGGGAGAGGGGCCGGGGGTGAGGGCGGCAGTCCGACCATCCTACCCCAACTATTCTCCCTCTACCACGCTGCCACACTCAGGGTTGTTGTCCTTGCGAATGGTACCGATTAAGGTGCTTACCACCACGCAGCGGTTTTCTCCCTGAGAGTAGGTGCTGCTGACTACAAAGCGACCCAGTTGACGGGCTCGGCCATCGGATTCAAAAACCGCCCTTCCGTTGGCGAAGGTGGGGGCGTTCTCTATAACCTCCACTGACCGCTCTGGTATGGCAATTAAAGTGGATGTCACTTCATCAGGGAAGATACTGTTGACGGTTACAAAATTATTCAGGCGCACCCGCTGACAGGGGGTGGGTTCATCGCAAAGGCCCTGCTCATCTTGAATAACCAGAGTCGGTACATTCGGCTCCGAATTGTCCACCCCAACCACCCAAGCTCGGCCCAAGAGAGAAGCCCTGGCATTGGTGCGAGCAGTGCGTAAGGCCCGCTCCACCTTGTTTTGCGCATCGTCTAGCTGGATCCGCGCCCAGATGTTGATCCCAGAAGGAACCGCCAGCACAGCCATGATGCCGATGATGACGATGACTGCCAAGACTTCTACTAGGGTAAAGCCCTTCGTCTGGGCAGGTGCAGTCCGTCTGAATCTGCTCATCGAGGCCAACATAGGTAGGAATCCTCCCTCGGGGCAAGTCACATAGGCTTGACTAGGCTTGACGATTAAACACACCACGGGCCAACACCTGAGTTTGCATTGTCGTCAGATACCGCGACACCTGCTCCGCATCAACGCTGGTGGCATCTTGGATGTAGCGCCGGAACAGGCCGGGATTGGATCGCTCCATGGCAGTTGCCGTGATGGTAACAATCACATCTTGGGGAAGGCTGGCGGCGGCGCTGCGCCGGACGCAAACATGGAAGCCCACGTCGTTTTGATTGACCTCTAGGCCTGAGAAAGTGACTCCATTGGGCCTACCCCCTCCAAAGGCATAGCCCTGTGGGCAATTCGGCGCAACCTGCGGACTTCCCTGTCGGCTGCTGAAGATGTTGGAGACCAGAGTTACAAGACGAGGGCCTCGATTGCCTGCCGCGGCAATGGGTTCCTGGGGTGTCCCCCTCCGCTCGAGATCTTGAAGATCCTTCTCAGCGGGCCAGTCAAGGAAGCCTTGCCGATATGGATCGGGATCAACCCTGAAGAATGGGCTGCGCTCAATGCATGTATCATTAAAAGGTTGCAACTCAAACCTAGCAATGCGCGCGTTGCCCTCCCAAGGGGTGTTGCCGTCTGGGTTACCGGCGTTGTTGTAGTTACGTTGCAAGTAGTACACAACCAAGCTATAGATGTTGCGGCGGTTGCGGATGTTGTCCCAGTCAGCTTCGGAAATACCCGTAGGTCTCTCCTTCAAAGTTACTCGGCCTTCTCGAATTTGTTGCAAGGTCGGAGGGCCTTGATAGCAATCGCGTGGGATCGGATTCAGCTTCCAAAAGGCGACCACTGGAATGGCTCCATCGGGGCGGCGAATCCAGCCGGGGGTGTAAAGCCTTTGGATGAGATCTGGCGTTCCGTCTCCGTTGGGCTGTTCCGCATCGTTGTAGATGTAAAGCGCCTCCGCCAGATCCTGCTGGATATACTGCATGGCCTGGGTCAGCTCTGCCTGCACCTGAGTGCGCCCTGTCTCTTCCCGATCCACCCGCATGGTTTCAATGACGATCATGCCGGTGGCCAGCAGAAAGATCGAGGCTACCACCAGCGACACCAAAAGCTCGGTGAGGGTAAACCCCGCACTCTGGTAAACCCTGTGGCGAAAAACCTTGAACATAGGAAAACACCACCTTTTTGTGAGCCTGCAGGAGGAGCTTACCCGTCGCTTCAAAGCGAGGTAGGGCTTGGGCTGGGCAGCGGGAAGGCATTGCAGTTGTTGGTCGGGATCCCACCCCTAGCTTGAACATCGGCCAAAATGGCCCGGCAAACATCCCCCAAATTGGCGGCCAGGTTGACTTCTACAATCGAGCTGGCCATGGGAAATAGCCACACATCGGCATTGGCCAAGTTCTGATTGGCGGAGACCGTCTCAGTGCGCAGCCCAGGAAGAGCCTGTCGAGTGGTTGGGTTGAAGGAAAAGCGGTGGTACACCCTCACCCCCAAAAAGAAGGAGCAGGGAACCCCTGAGATGACGGTGTTGTTGCGTCGGTCAATGCATTCCCCGCCCCTATCCCGAAAGGTTTGGATGACATAGACCTCGGGGTTTCGCCCCGGCAACCGCACTTCGGCCAGGCGAATGGAGTAGTTGGGGCCGGGGTTGTCCATATCGGCAGGGGGCGGTGTATTGCGCAAGGGGCTTGCTCCAATCCTGGGCAGACGAGCCAACTGAGCTGGGTCCTGGAAGGCGCTTCGGTTAGCGGCCAGCTCCAGGTCAACCAGGGTGCGGATGCGATCCACTTCAGCCCGGGCCAGTTGATTGGCCACTTCTATCCGCTCCGTCATGGCCCGTCGATAGGCGATCAGGGTGAGAGCAGGAGCAAGAGCGGCCATAGCCAAAGCCACAATGACCACCGACGCCAAGACCTCAATGAGGGTAAAGCCCCCTGTTTCTTGTTGCCGCCAAAGCCGCCACTTGTTCATGGATCCCTCCCTTAGCCCACTCTGCTCCTACCTTGAATCTACCCCTGGCATGGGAAGTCAATATCAGTTGAATTCGTTGCAGCCTCCAATCCGAGCAGCCGCCTGCAGGGGCACATCTGGCTGAGCTTGCAGCCCGCAGCGCAGCCGCCGCACATACGGATCCTGAGGATCCAACTCCCGCAAGAACTCAGTGCGGGCATTGGAGGGGAATTGGAAGCGAGCCGACACCGCGCTGGGACGACGGGCAATTTGCAAGCCCACATCGTAGCCGAAGCGGCGGTTGGGTGGGTAGTAGTAGTCGTAGCCCCGCGTGAGGGCCGAGCCCGTAACCAAGTTGGGCGGCTCAAAGCTCTGCTGCAGGAAGGGGCCGGTGGCATAGGTGCTGTAGTTGAGCTGGATCATCGAGCCGCTGAAGAAGAGGTTGGTATTTCTCCACAGCTCGTTGAGACGCAGGAAGTTGTGCATGCCGCCGGCAGTTTGGTCTAGCCGCGAGGGCAGGGTGCCGCTGATGGCAGTGGCATTCACCCGCGTTTCCCTGGCCGGCTGCAGCTGCCGGTTTTGGCTGCCATCGTCGTTGCGGCGGCGCTGGTTCACATCGGTTGAAGCCAGCTCTTGGAAGCGGGGAATGGGAATGGGCCGACGGGTCACCTCATCCAGGATTACCCCCAGCACCGGGTTTTCGCCGGCAAAGCCAGTGGGAGCCTTGTTCAGGTCCAGGGTGAACGGCTCCACATCCACCCAAGCAAAAGCGGCGGTGTCGTTGGTGAAGTCGCTGTCGGTCATTGTGGAACCGTTGCGATCAATCTGGATTTGAACCCTCTTGGTGCCCGAGTCCGAGCCCACCCTGACGTAGAAGCACAGGCCATTGCGGATATCTTCGCTCCCCTTGGTGTCAATGTAGTAACCGCCACGATAGTTGGAGCTTGGGGAGTAGTTCTGAGTGTCACCTTCGTTTACCCAAGCATAGGGGTTCAACGCCATCTGGGGCTGAACCAGCAGTTTATTGGGATTGTTATTGGGATTGGCAGGATTCTTCTCCGCAAACAGCGGATCCCGATCTCGAATCTCACCCGGATCCGGTTGACCGTTGTCGTTTTTGTCCTCAAAGCGCAACGTGCTGGGGCGGCTGTCACCGGTGTAGGCGGTGTACTTGAAGCGGTCGTTGAAGTTGGGGCGAAACACTCCGGGCACCCAGAAGCCGCCTTTGGAATCTGGGCCTTCCTCCTCCGAGGGGCAGCCCACCGTCAGATCTTTCTTGAGTAATTCGCGCCTCAGCCTTCTGGCCCAGTCTTCGCTCCCCTTCGTAAACGAGCCTTCTAGAGCCTCTCCCTTGATAGCCGGGCGGATGCCGGGCTCGCGGTTGGGTTGAGAAACGATCTCGGAGAGAACGCCACCTCTCACCAAGCCCTCGCGGGCAGCATAGGCCGGTTCGCCAAACATCCAATTGAAGGCCGCCTGCAGAGCCTCGGCAGGGTTGGGCCACTTGGGCGGCTTGGGCACCCCGGCTTTCACCTCCAGCACCGGCGAAAGCTGCGGCTGCAGAGCAATGGTTACGCCCTCGGCAGGAGCCGCGGCCACCGTATTCACGCTGATGGTCTCCGGCTCCGGATCCGCTTGGATTTCCCAGACGGGGCGCAGATCCACCGTGTTGGGCTTGGCCGCCATCCACTCGCCCAAGGGGCTCTTGGAAGGAGTTTCTGGGGCAAAGGTGCTGGGCCCGCAAGGCCGACCTTGACAGGTCAAATTTTGTGTCCCCGTTGTGGTGGGCGAGCAGGTGGGGCTGCTGGTGCTGGCGATGAGGGTGCCCGTCCGGGTTTGGGTAAAGGTTTTGGTTGTGCCGCAGGCGATCTGGTTGATGACCTCATCGCAACTGGCCGGTGACCAAGGGCCCCAGTTGTAGTTGCAGGTCTGCGGGCAAGTAACCGTCTCGGATTGCGTCTCGGTGTAGCTGGTTCTGCAAGCTTCCACTGTGCAGGTGCGGCTGCGAGTTTGGGTGACTTTGGTGCCGCCGTTGGCCACCGTACACTTAGGAGTCCATTCAGACCAAGCACCGCACCTAGCATCTGGAGGCCTGCAGGTAAAGGCTCGGGTTTCTTTTTCGGTGAAGGGGCTTTGGCTGGTACAGAGCGGCGTTACCGTGCGGCTGCGGGTTTGGGTAATGGTGGTTTTGTTGCACTGCTGCTGCTGGGTACACTGAGGCGTCCAGTCCGACCATTTCCCGTAGTTGTACTGAGGGTAGCAGGTGATCGTCCGAGTTTCCGACGGCGGAGTGCCAGGGCAACCGGCAGGCAAGGTGGCAGTTCTGGTTTGTTTAATAGTGGTTTGCTGACAGATGTTGGTTTTACATGCAGGAGTCCAGTCTGTCCAGATGGGATCGCAATTGAGGGGTTCTGCGCAGTACTGCTGGTTGGGTGCCAGAGGTTTAGTCTGATCCGGCTGGCAAGGTTGGTTGACCGGCTTCAGCGGCTTCAGGTAGCGCAGGTCATAGTTTTCCAGCGGCTGCCCATCTCCCTGGGTTGTAAAGCGGACGAAGGCATTGCCCATGTTCTCGTAGGTTTGGATCTCCACCAGGTAGGGAGAAGGCCGAGTGTAGTCGGTAACGCACTGCAGCTCCAGCCGGAAGCTCACGTGGTTATTGCCGCCATCCCACCAGGCTTCGACACCAACAGCCTCATCCTCCGACAGCTCTTCTAGACGAGTGCCCGCATTGCGATAGAAGCCTCTAAAAGCTGGCTCTTCCTCATCTGGGTTAGGAGTGTAGTTGGGGTTCCTGCGGATGATGAGTCGGCCCCCATCGTCGGTGTTGAGGTTGTAGGTGGCAACACCTGGCCAACGGGGATACAGCTCCCCTACCCAGCGCACCACAAAAAAGTCGTTGCCGAGGTTGTTGCCACTTCCCCATGATCCGTCTCTGCGCCGCCAGCAGGAGCGCCAGAAGCCTATGTTGCCCCTGTCTATGTCTGGAGCATCAGCGGGAAGTTGAGGCGGATTCATATCCGGCTCACTGCATCTTGGCATCCACAAAAAGTCAGCCTTGGGAAAGTTGGGTTGAGTATTCCACAAAGGCCAGCCGTCCCAGCCAAAGGGCCAGAGGAAGGGGGAGTTGGTGTTCAGGTAGTTCTGGTCGGCAAACAGGTAGTAGAACCCACCCCAAGGCGGGAGATCGGGATGGCCACCGTCTTCCCAGAAGGCAAAGCCTTTTCCAGGTGGATTTCTAGGGGGATCCCAGCCGGAAATACCGGAACCATCGGTTTTTAAAGCATCGCGAATACAGGCCCATCGCGAGCCGGCTGAGCTGCCCCAGCCGCCTGAGGTGTTGCAGGTTGGCCCTTCCTGAGCCTCCTCCCTCATGAAGGAGCCAATCTGCCAATCTTGAACAGGGTAGGTTGGATCCGGCCAGCGCACTGCCCGCAGGTAGGGCAGGTTGGCCGGAGGCAGGGGGCCTATGGCTCCGGTGTCCCCAAACCCTGTGTCGCGGTTGTAGTTGTACTGGTTCTGCGGGCTGGTTATCCAGCCGTTGTAGTACTCGGCCAACAGGCCACCGCCTCCTTCTATTTCAGGCGGTCGGCAAGGCTGGAGGGAAGCTATCAGCAGCCAGCGGGAGGTATCCAGCACCGGGTTGCCCAAAGCCGAAATGCGGGTGCCAAAGTTGGCATAGCCCGCATCGGGTGCGCGCAAGAGCCGCACTTCTGGCACGCCAAGCCCTGCTGTCCTGTCAGCGTTATTTGAGCTCGGGTCGGCACTGTCGCGACGGGCAAAGATGGTGTCGCGGGCGAAGACCTCCGGCCAGCCTGGCCGCCGCACGTGGTTGCCCAAATTCTGCGCCCCGTTGGTGTTGTCGAAGCGCAGAACCCCAGCACCATCTCTGTTGGGATTCGGAGCCGGCCAGTTGTTGCCCCGGATCACCAGCGCTTGGTTGAGGAAGGAGGTGTTGGCTCCTAAGTTACTTCCGCTGCAGCCGTAGTGGTCGTTGCGGCGAGGAGCAGAGGCCCGCGCTGGGCTACCCTGGTAGTTACGATCGGCTACAAAACTAGTGCCACCGCCGTTGAGCGTAGCATCCTGCACAAAGCCGTCGTCGATGCTGCCATCGCAGAAATCGGCAGAGAGGATGTTCACCGAGTCGCCCAACACGTCGCTAGGCCGCCAGAGATCCTCCGCCGCCCGGGCAAAGCGCCGATCTTCATTGGCCCGCAGCCGCCCGTAGAAGTTGCTGTAGAGGCCGTCTGCTCCGAAATTGAGGAGAGTTGTGAACTCCTCCAGCCGCTGCCCGTTCCTCGTCCGGTGCAGGTTAAAGTCCCCTTGGATGTAAACGGGGTTGTCGGAAACGAAGGAGAGGCCAAAAATCGCGTCATCAGGGTTGAACCCGCCGCGGGCCAGCACCGCCCCGTTGCGCAGCCGGAAGCCGTAGGGCCGCCGATCCGGATCGGCATAGTAGTCCACCGGTTTGGGGCTGAGTCCACCCGGATTGGAAACAGGGGGATCCCAGACCGTTTGGCCATTGGCCGTGCCTCGATTCGGCTGACCGGCGTTCATAACGCCAGCGCTGCCCAAAGTGCCGCGGGCGTTTGCGTTGCGCCAGTTGGTCAGGTAGCCAGCAAAAGCGCCCAAGGGTGGGCGGGCAATGGCATCTTCCCGCACGGCATCTTCCCGGAAGGCGTAGAAAATCCCTCCTTCTCGGTTCTCGCCAATGCCGGCAGGCAGCCAAGTGTCCCCGTTAATCAACCCCCTGGCCTGTCCGTTGACGTTGTTGGTCAGCAGGGCCAGGTCGATGTTGAGGGCCCGCACCGCCATCGCCTCGCGGCCATCGTAGAAGACGGAATCTTTAAAGGGCACGCGATGACACTGGTTACCATTACCAACCCGAATCAGCTCAAACTGGTTGCTGTTGGGGCCAGCAGTGTTATTGGGGCAGTTGGCAGTGGCACGGGGCAAAGTCCACTGGTCAATGGTGGCCCGGGGCCTCAGCCTCATGGATTCCAGATCCACCACGGCTTGATAGGTTACTGGCCCCTGTAGGAAGGGGTAGGCCTGCCTCCGCTCATTTTCAAGGTCATCGTCGGGGTTGGGAGGCACACTGTGGTGGAAGGTCTGCAGAGGGAAAATGTAGCGCAGCGGCAGATAAAACCGGTTGGCTGCCTCTCGGTTCCCAGCTCGGCTGGCTTGGATGTCATCCCGGAGGATTTCGGCTATGGGATTGCTGGCAGTGGCAGCCGCCTCAATGCGCAGGATGTTGTCGGCCAGCATGCCCAACATGCAGCCTGCCGTTTGCAGGGTGGTTTGGTCGGCTAGGCTCAATTGGTCAACAGAGGTGCCTCGGTTGACGATATCAATAACCCGCCGCAGCTCGGAGAAGTTGCCAAAAGCCGTAATAAACGGATCCGGGTGAATGCGGCCCGCTTCTTGCCTGGGTGGATAGGCCCCGTCAGGATCGCCGGCAAAATTGGCCAGGTTGGTGAGCGCTGTCCACAAAGGAGTGCCAGGCCGCAGTTGCTCCCGCATCGGCTCGGGGTCATACTCCCAAACGTTGGTGCCCTCTCCAGTAAAGAAGTTGATGCCCAGTTGAGTGCGCTGGTCGCCGGTAGGGAAGGTGGAAGCCCGCTGCAAGCTCCAGGGAGAGCCTGGGTGGGCCACCGTAGCCAGGCAGGCTATCGGAAAGCGGCCATCTCTGTGGCTGTAGTGGTAAACGGCTGTAGCCTGCACTGCCGCCGGGTTATCCCGCAGCGTCAGGCGTTGCCGCGCCTCGTTGCTGATGAAAATGGCCTGCAGCTTGGTGGGATCATCCGCATTCCCGGTGGGCACCAGAGGCAAAGGCAAAGAATCGGTGCGGGTTAGTTCCAGCCGCTGGCCCACGATCACCCGCAGACCTTCCACACGGGCCCGCCGCTCCCAATAGCCATCCAAGCCCACCTCGGAAAGGGCGCCTGGGGGTGGGTTGTCCTCGGTCAAAGACTCATTCTGGTTGTTCCTGGCATTAGCAGGAATCGGGCTACCGGCACTGACACCAAACCTCTGAGCAAAGGTGTCCACATCGCAGCCCCTCTGCAGGTCAGGTTCGACCGGTGGACGGTCATAGCTGGCCTTGGGGCCAAAGCGGTTGTCGGCCCGGTAAACATCGTCCACGTAGGGGGGGCAGGTCTGGTCGGACCGAAAGCCGCCAGCTTTAATCCGGCCAGGGTTCTCCCTCTCTTGGGCGTCAGGGTTCTCCCTCCTTCTGAGAGGAGAATTTGCCCATCCTGTTGCATCTTGGGCGTAGGTTCCGCGGGTGCGAATGCGGCCAAAAAGCTGGAGCTCCAGCGGATCCAGAGCTACCATTTCGGGGGCTGCCGAGTTCTGAACTGAATCGAAATTGAGGTTATTCAGGCGGGGAAGCGGCACACTTGGCGGTACATTCGCCTCCCTAGGGTGGGCATCAAAAATTAGGGTGTCGCTCGCCTCCTGTCCGGCGTAGCCAATGGCCCCTGCCACCAGCTCTCCATAGGCTGTAATTTCCGAGTTTTCCGGCGGCATGTAGAAGCAAGACTGCTCCGAGCTGATGGTGAAAGCCCGGAACAAGTTGTTGGCAGTGTACCGGAAGAAAAGGCTACCGCCTGCGTAGATAGCACCGTTCCAGTTGTAGCCAGGAGTAAAGAAAAACTCCACGTCGCCGCGGTTGAAAATTCCCCACTTGTTCAGCAGATCCCGCCGCCGATCTTGCTGAAACTGCAGAGCCGAAACGGCGCGGGTGGTGGAGTCGGCCCCCTCAATGGGAAGAGTAACTGCATAGACCTGAAAGGGCTTTTGCAAAGATGAGCCCACCTGGAACCAGTCCCCCACGTTGGGGTTGACCGTCTGTTCAGCCGGAGAATCGGTACACCCCGCCAAGGCCGAACCCTGCAGTGGCCCACCGCGGATCACCAGTCGCCGCGCCCGCTCAGTATCGGAAATGTTTTCCTCAAAGTCCTGGAGGTTCCTTTGCCCCGTAACCGGCGCTCGGCGGTTGTACAGAATGGTGTAGGCGGTAACGGAGTCGTCGATCCCGTTGTTGTCGGTATCCACCAAGAACCACCAGACTGGGGCTTGCCGCTGCACTTCAATTCCCTGGCTCCGATTCTGGGGATCCGGAACAAGGGCGCTGTAGTTCAGCAAAAAGCGCCGCTCATCGGGAAGGGTGTAGGGATCCGAGGGCTCTGCAGGCACCGCCGTGCCATCGTTGGTCAGGGCAGAGGTAAATTGGGCATCGGTGGGGGCACTGTTGGGCAGGCGGCGATCCCGAATCAGGTTGTCGATCTTGGCCCTGGCCCGGTCGATGGCAGCATTCAGTTGCCGGCTGATGGTCAGCTCCGCCCGTTCCACCTGGGTTTGGATGGTGCGCTGGGTAGAGCGGGTCAGCAGGCCTACCGTAACCAAGCTCAAGACCAGCACGATCAAAATGGCAACCGGCAGGACGAAGCCCCGCTCTCGAATCTTGCGCCGATCCACCCGTGCTTTCAAAGAGGCGAGCAAGCGCAGGGTGAGCTTGAGCAGCAGCGTGGAAGGAGCAGACATACCGTATCTCGGACAACGTGAAGGGGAAGGCGGCACCCCAGGGATCCCTTGTCAAGATGCCAAGCTAGCAACAGTATGGCGGTGATCATGGCCGCCGCAAATCCCCACCTCTGGGGGGAATCCCCAAGCCCTTTCTCCAATTCACAAGATCCCCAGTTGCTGCGCCTTGAGCAGGGCGGTGACACGGTCGCTAGCATCCAGCTTGCGGTAGGCGGTGCTGGCGTATTCTTTGACAGTTTCGATGCTGAGGCCCAGACGGCGGGCAATCTGTTTGTTGGCCAAGCCCTCTTTCATCAGTTGCAGCACACACAGCTCGCGGGGGGTGAGCTTGGGCAGCTCCTGTCGGGCAGGCAGCCAGTCTCGTTCGGGGTTGGACAAAATCTGACGGATGACGCGGGCCAATTCCGCCGGGTCGGTTTCTTTGGAAAGGTAGCCTTTGGCCCCGGCGCGGCGGGCTGCCTCAATCAGACCCGGCTCCTGAAAGGTGGTCATCATCACCACCACCACCGGCAGGCCCAGCTCGGTGATTTGCTGGCAGGCGGCGATCCCATCCCCATCCGGCATGCGCACATCCAAAATGGCTACGTCGATGGGGCAACTGCGGCAGTACTGAACGGCCTGGGATCCCGTCTCCGCCTCCGCCACCACCTCAAATCCTTGCGCCTGCAGGGCAAACTTTAGCCCCAACCGAAAGAGGGGATGATCGTCGGCAATGAGAATGCGGACAGGAGAACTCATGGCAGGGGATCCCAGCCGAGGGGGTGCTGGTTGTGACATCCTCCCGACGCTGACCCTACGGGTACAGCGCGGGCTTCCTAACCTCACGGTTAGGCATTCCTGCCCCACGCCACTTATCTAGGTCATAGACCCCCGACAGAACGACTTGGCAGGCTGTTTCCGTTCCCCAGAGTCCCTGGGCTACTAAATTCTCTAGTCCACGATGCAAAACCATTTCTGCTGCTGCATGGTCACGATGAGTTCGATACCCACACTCAGGACAATGATGCTCCCTTGCTGTCAACGTTTTGCTGACAGTAGCAAAACATTTGGGACAGGTTTGGCTAGTCCCGTTGGAGTTGACTTTAGCGAAGTACACTCCACGTTTCCAGCACACCCATTCCAACAGAGACAGAAATTGTCCAAAGGCGGCATCAACACAACCTTTTCGCAGCATTCCCCGTGTCAAGCCTGTGACATTGAGGTCTTCTGCAAAGATGGTTTGCGCTTGGTCACAAAGCTTATGAGCCGTCTTCAGGTGGAAATCTTTACGACGGTTCGCAATCCGATGGTGCATTCTGGCAACTTTGATTTGTGCCTTCTCCCAGTTTCGTGACCCCTTCTGTTTTCGTGCCGCTCTGCGTTGCAGCAATTTCAGCTTGCGTTGCATCGACCTAAAAAACTTGGGTCGCTCCTGGAAGCTACCATCTGAAACCGTCAAAAACCGTTCCAATCCCAGATCAATCCCAATCGCACGACCGTGAACCGGAGCATCGGGAACCGATATGTCCGATTCGATGGTAACGACGACATACCATTGCGTCCCTCTTACCTTGGACAGTACCCTCACCTGCTTGACCTTGAACCCATCTGGGATAGGACGATGCAAGTTGATAGGCACTTTTCCTATCTTTGGTAGCTTGATACTGCTGCCGGAGATGGGATTGTCCTTGAACTGGGGAAACACAAAAGACTTAAATTGGCCTTGTTTCTTGAAACGGGGAAACCCATATCCCCGCTTCTGGAATGCCTCCCAAGTATCATGCAGCCTGCGAATCGTAGCCTGCAAGACCTGAGAATGCACCTTGGCCAAATGCGGGAATTGCTTCTTTGCTTTGGGTAGGTTATTTTGCTGACGATGATAAGACGGAAATGGCTCATCGGCAGGAATGATGTACTCCTTCTCCAGTGAGCATCTGTCTATGGGACACTTACGGGAAGCAATCCAGTCTTTGAGTTCGCGCAAAGCGTAGTTGTACACGCCTCTGCACGTCTCAAGCCACGACCGCAGCTTGGCCTGCTGCGCGGCATCTGGATAGATCCGGTAAGTGTAGTTCATGGTCAGCATAGTGGCAGTTTACCACAAGCTATAGCTGCTGGTAAATACTTGTCTTATCCCATCGAGAGAATCGACAAGTGCGGGGAGTCCATGTATCCCGACGCTGATGCTTTGCATACAGCGCGGGACTTATAGCTCCCCGCGCCCCTCCTTTGTTAATCTGCCCAAGGGGGGATCCCAAATCAAATGGCGGAGCAAGCGGTAACTCTTGGTCAAGATCCTTCTTTCACGAAAACCATGCCCCAAGCACTAGGGTTGAAGGTGGGATCCAGCCGGGTTTGGGCATTGTACAGGGCGCCGGTCAGATCCGCCCCCTCCAGAAAAGCGCCTCGCAGGTCGGCCCCCCGCAGATCGGCATTGTGTAACTTGGCCCCTGTGAGGTCGGCGCCGGTGAGGATGGCTCGACGCAAGTCGGCCCCGCTTAAGTTGGCCACCTGCAGATTGGCACCCGTCAGATCTGTCTGCTGCAGGTTGGCCTGCGCCAGATCGGCTTCCCACAAGAAAGCCCCTGCCTGAGCTGAGCCACTCAGATTGGCCCCTCTCAAATCGGCCAGATTGAGGATTGCTTGGGAGAGGTCGGCAGCTTGGAGATTGGCCTGTCTGAGGATCGCTTCTTTTAGGTTGGCCCCCCTGAGGTCAGCTCCCGGCAGTTCTGCCCCCGTTAGGTTGCAGGCGGGGCAATCTTTGCTGGGAAAAACAATTTGGGAGCGGCCCAGTTGGGCATCCAACTCCAGTTGGGCAAAGGCCGCAGCCGTCGGGATCCCCAGCGCCAACAGCGCTCCCGACCAGAGGCGACTTCCCCTCATCAAGGGCTTTACAGGTTGGAGCCGTGCCCATCCCATGGTTTTCACCGGGATCCCCTCCTACTGCTGATGGTAGCCGCTCTGGCCCATTTCTCCAGGGATCCCCCATATCTTGAGGAGCGCCACTAGCTCTGTTGCGGCTGGCAGCGGGGGCAAAAGTGGGCCGAACGCCCTGCCAGCTTGATCCGCCGAATCGGATGGCCACAGACGCGACAGGGATCCCCTTCCCGACCGTACACCCACGCTTGCCCTTGATAGTTGCCGTTGAGCCCACGCAGATCCCGGTAATCCCGCAAGGTGGTGCCCCGCTGCTCCAGCCCGGCCCGTAACACCTCGATCAAAGCTTCTCGCAGGCGTGCCTTGGCCACATCCGAAAGCTGAACTGCTGGCGTCAAAGGGTGAATGCCGCTCAGAAACAGGGCTTCGTCGGCGTAAATGTTGCCCACCCCGGCTACCAGCGATTGATCCAGCAGCGCGGTTTTAATAAGACGGCGGCTCTTCTGCAGGGCAGCCTGGAAATAGGCCTCAGAAAAAGCTGGCGAAAAGGGCTCCGGCCCCAAAGTCTGCAGGGTGGGGATCACCGCCTCCAGCTCAACACCGGCAGGCACCAGCCACATCTGGCCAAAGGTGCGCTGATCCACAAAGCGCAAGTCCCACCCTTCCTCGAAGGCCAAACGAACACGAGTGTGAGCTGATAAAGGGGTGGATCCCTGCACCCAGAGCAACTGCCCGGTCATGCGCAGATGCACGCCCAGAACAGCTCTCGAATCCAGGGATCCCAGGAGATACTTTCCTCGCCGCTGCCACTGGGTAAAACGGGTGCCAATCAAGCTCCGCCCAAACATCTCCCCTGCAGGGTAGGCAATGGTGCGGGCCAGGAGCACCTCCACCGCAAGTATCCGCGGCCCCAAGGTGAGGCGTTGCAAATCTTGCCGAACTGTTTCAACTTCCGGCAGTTCAGGCACAGAACGACTTGCTCAAGAACACAGTCCCCGGCATCAGAACTTTGGCTTAGCTGGCCGCAGCTTTGGCCTTGGCTTTGGGAGCTTCCAACACTTCCAGTTCATCTTCGCGGAAGTTGTTGGTGTTGATGTTGTAGTAGTTGATCTTGTCAAAGCGGACGATCACCGGGTAGAGAATGCCGCTGGTATCCACCGCCGCAACCGTTCCCACATCCCGGTACCAGTAGGATTCTTTCCGCAGCACACGGACTTTGGCACCACGCTGAATTGCCATGAGGGTTATCTCCATTGACCTGAACTCAGATTACCCTAGTCCGTGAGAAGGCTGCGATTTCCGAATTTTTGTAACAGGGATCCGCTTTTGTCTGGCTGGGTTTTCGGGGCCAACAGCAGATGAACCGTCGCACCTGTGGAGCCTGGCTATTGGGTTCTGCTTTGACCTGGGGCTTGCAGGGGAAATCTGCAGGGCTGCCCCATCCGCGCGATTTTGCCGCCGTCCTCAACCTGAACACCGGTCGTTTAACAAGGGTTTGGCAGCCGGAGCAGGCTTCCAGAATCAGGGCCAGCCCTGGCTCAACCGTCAAGTGTGCCGTTGCCGCTGCTGCTCTGCAGACCGGGATCAGCTCCGGCGAGCGCTTGATCCACTGTCCGGGTTGGTGGGATCCGCCGCCGCAACTGGGGTTGGGCCGCCTACCCTGCTGGGATCCCCGCGGCCATGGGGCTTTGAACTTGCGCCAGGCCCTGGCCCACTCTTGCAACGTGCATTTTTACCAGTTGGGCTGGGAGCTGGGGGCCGATACCCTGGTGGAGTGGCTGCGGCGCTTCGGCCTAGGGAGTGTGCAGAATACGGCTCCGGCTCCGCTCTTGGCGACCGGTCTGGCTGGGCCGGTAGATCCCTGGGAGCTGTTGGTTTATGGGGGCGTGATTGCCCGCCGAGGTGTACCCCTTTCTGGCGAGGTCTCTCTGCCCGCTTTCTCTTTACCGGCTTGGATTTGGGAGGCTCTCCATGCCGGCATGAGCTTGGCGGCAACAGCGGGCACCTGTCGCGGCATTGCCCCAGAAGGGATCCCAGTGGCAGCCAAGTCTGGCACCATCCTCAATCCTCAACGACGAGGACGACCAATTCTCTGGGCAGAAGATTTTCAAGCCTGGTTGCTGGCCTTTTGGCCCCTGCCGGATCCCAACTGGACGCTGGTGCTGCACCTGCATCAGGGCAAAGCCTATGAGGCGGCCATTCCCCTGGCGCGGCAGATCATCGCCGCCATCGGCAGCGGGTGACCACCTTGCTTGCGATCATGAAGAAATGCAAACTATACTGAAGGTCAAGTGCCGTTCTCGTTTTCGTTCTTTACGGATCCCACTCCCTGTCGTTCCCATTTACCCTGGAGGTTCTCATGTCTAATCCCAATTTGTCTGAGCCCAAGTTTGGCTTTAACGAGTATGCCGAGCGCCTCAACGGTCGGGCTGCCATGATTGGCTTTGTGTTGGCCATTGTCATCGAAGCGGTGACGGGCCAAGGCGTTGCTTCCTGGCTGGGCCTGATCTAAGAGACCTCAACTTACCGCCTTTTGGCTTTTCCTTGGGTCTGCTGGCTTGCAGGCCCTTTATTGTATTGAGCAGGAAGCGTAAACTACCCGACACCCGCGCTATGCGCAGGGTGCGGGCTTTATCCCAATCCCTAGCGGCCCCAGAGGACAGCTAAGTTTCGGAATTTCAGGCGAGTTTAC